>CAUEYG010000098.1 GCA_959021945.1 uncultured Eubacteriales bacterium
AGATCTGCGATAACTTAAAGGAGGGAGGCTTAATCATCAAAGGGAAGAGCTTGAATATTCAGATCTTAAATTTAGCAGAAGGAAAAGCAGTAATCACAGGCCAGATTAATTCCCTGGCTTACACACAGAAAAAAAGAAAAAGCGGATAAGGGGCTTCTCAGGAAAATCCTGAAATGAGCATCGTAATAACAGAGCTGATAAAAGAGCAGACCATCCAATGTTTTGTTATGGGTGGGGCGGGAATCGCTTTTATGCTTTTTTACCAGATATGTTCTTTCCTTTCCAGGCAGGCGCCGGCTAACAAGTGGATAAGAGCCGCACTGGAACTGTTGTTTTGGTTTCTGGCAGCTATTATGCTCTGGCAATTTTTATATTACTGTGCCTATGGAAGCCTGAGCATCCATACAATTGCGGCGTTTGGAGCAGGGGTTTTGTTGTGGAAGAGATTTTTTTATGGTATAATAATCCCCGGTAAAGGCAAAGGCATAAGGATAAGAGGGTTTAAAAAGACAAATGGCAAAGAAAAGAAGAAGCAGTCAGTTTAAAGACAGCAGCCAGGTGATCGATATTGAGGAAGCCCGCAGAAAGCGGCAGCAGAAACGGAGCAGGCAGCACAAATTGGCAAAAGCCGGTTCAGCTGTCTCCCAAAAGCCGGAGCGGGCCAGTATTAAGCAAAACAAAAGGAGACGAATGCTCATTTATGCCGCTATAATAGTATCTATTATAGCGGTAGTTGGCGTTTCCGTATTTAATATTATATCCTTAAAGCAGGAACAAAAGGAAATTAAAAAGCAACAGGAGTTACTGCAAGAGGAAAAGGCGGAAAAAGAAAAAGAATTAGAAAATATCAATGATCCGGAATACATTGAGGAGCAGGCAAGGGCGCAGCTGCGCCTGGTTTTGCCGGGAGAAAAGATCTATGTGTTCCCTTCCCTCGATGAGTCGGGTAAGGAATCCGGGACAAAAAATGGGAAAACAGGTGAAAATTAAAGAAGTAATTATTGTAGAGGGCAGAGATGATACGGCGGCGGTTAAAAGGGCTGTTGACGCCCAGACCATTGAGACCCACGGCTTTGGCATAGCAAGAGAAACCTGGGAATTGATCAGCAAGGCATATGAGGAAAAAGGGATCATTATCTTTACAGATCCTGATTTTGCCGGAGAAGAGATCAGAAGAAGGCTTACAGAAAAGTTTCCTCTGGCAGGACAGGCATACTTATCCCAAAAAGAAGCTGTCAAAGACCATGATATTGGAATCGAAAACGCTTCTGCCTCTAGCATCCTCCGCGCCCTGGAAAAAGCCCATTATACATTGGAAGAAAAGAGGGAAGAATTTACCTGGGAGGATTTGCTGCGCTTTGGCCTTGTAGGTTCTTCCGACGCATCGGAGCGCAGAGATCAGCTGGGCAGACTGCTAGGAATCGGTTACGGCAACAGCAAGCGCTTTCTCAGCAAGCTGAACCAGTACGGAATAAGCCGTGAAGAATTTTTAAAGTACCTCAGGGAGATATAAATGAAGCTTTATGCACCATCCACAATAAAAGAAATTGAAAAAAGCCACGGCTTCCGGTTTTCAAAAAACCTGGGACAAAATTTTCTTACAGATAAAGGGATTATCGATCAAATCATAGAGGGTTCGCTGATTCAGGAGAATGATCTGGTCATTGAAATTGGACCCGGAATCGGTGTGCTGACAGCAGAGGCAGCCCAGCAGGCGGAAAAAGTCGTAGCAGTGGAAATCGATCAGAGCCTGATACCAGTGCTCAAGGACACGTTAAAAGAGTTTGACAATATTACGGTAATCAATCAGGATATTTTAAAGACCGATCTTACAGAATTGGTAAAACAGCACCGGGCAGGAGGCGGAGTTAAAATTATCGGAAACCTTCCTTACTACATTACGACGTCTATTATTATGAAGATCCTGGAAGATGGCGTAAAAGCGGACAGTATTACAGTAATGATGCAAAAGGAAGTGGCGGACCGCATCAAAGCAGCTCCGGGCAGCAAAACTTACGGGGCTATTTCTGTGGCAGTGCAGTATTATTGCACAGTACATCAAATTTTATCTGTACCAAAGGAAGTCTTTGTGCCGCGGCCAAAGGTGGATTCGTCTGTTCTCAGACTGGATATACGCAGGGAGCATCCTGTAGAACTGCAGGATGAGCGTTTGTTTTTTTTATGTATCAGAGCAGGATTCGGCCAGAGGCGCAAAACACTGCTCAACTCTCTGACAGGGGCCGCAGGCTTATCCAGAGATGCGGTGAGAGACATTTTAGAACGAGCGGACATTGACCCAATCAGACGGTCGGAGACCTTGGATTTGCAGGAATTTGCCGCTATCGCCAACAGTATGGCAGACTATATCAAAAATCATCAGGAGTAGAGGATTATGGAAAAGCTGAAATATATTTATAGAAGATATTTAAAATCCAGCCTTGTATTGTCCGCAGTATTTGCCCTGGCCATGAATCTTTTTATTGAAACTATGGCAAGGCATTCGCTGCTGGAAAGTTTTCGTTTTTTTGTTCAGAGCCCCAGTGTCTTTTTGTTTAACACCTTTCTTATATTTGCTACTTATTCCATTGTGCTGCTTTTCAGAAGGCGGATTTTTTGGTATGTTGTGATTTCCGTTCCTTGGCTGGGCCTTGGCATTACCAACGGCGTTATCCTGATCAATCGTATGACGCCTTTTACAGTGAAAGATCTGGCAAATGTAGGAGATGGTCTTTCTATTGTTACAAATTACTTATCTACCGGCACTTTGATTCTGGCCATTGTAGGGGCTTTGGCTTTGATCGCTGCTCTGGTTCTACTGTTTCTGTTTGCCCCTAAGATGAAAAGCAAGGTGAATTACAAGAAAAGCGTAACTGCTATCCTCATCATTGCTGTCCTATTCTTTGGCGTATGGCAGGCAGCAATTAAGACAAAGACAGTAGACACTTTTTTTGGAAACTTAGCTTACGCATATCGGGATTACGGCGTACCTTACTGTTTTATCAGTACATGGCTGGATACAGGCATCAGCAAGCCGGCAGATTACTCAGACTCTTCCATAAAGAAAATCTTTAAGAATGGAGAGTTGGGGGAAAGCGGTACTTATGAACCTGTAAAAACAGATGAAGATCAAAAATATCCCAATATTATTTTTCTCCAACTGGAATCCTTTATAGATCCTACCTTGGTAGAGGGATTTTCCTATTCCAAAGACCCGGTGCCAAACTTTAGGAGGCTGATGAAGGAGTATTCTTCCGGATATCTGACCGTGCCTTCTGTAGGGGCAGGCACAGCCAATACAGAGTTTGAGTCCATGACCGGAATCAGCGTCAAGTTCTTTGGGCCGGGAGAATATCCGTATAAATCGGTTCTGCTGGAAAAGACCTGTGAGAGCATTCCTTTTGATTTAAAAAATATGGGGTATTCCACTCATGCCATCCACAATCACAGAGGGGCCTTTTACGGAAGGAATAAAGTATTTCCAAATTTAGGATTTGATACGTTTACATCCCTGGAATACATGAATAATGTGGTGAAGACTGCTAAAAACTGGGCAAAAGACGGACTTTTGTCAGATCAGATGATTGACGCTATGAAGTCAACCAAAGAACGGGACTATATTTATACGATTTCTGTTCAGGGACACGGCAAGTACCCGACAGAGCAGGTTTTGGAGAACCCGGAGATAAGGGTGACAGAGGCCCCTGATGAAGAACAGAAATGGCAGTATGAATATTATGTGAATCAGGTATATGAAATGGATTTGTTTATTAAAGACCTGACAGACCGGCTGTCTCAGTTTGATGAAGATGTTGTCCTGGTCATGTACGGCGATCATCTGCCGGCTTTGGATATGACGGAAGACAGCATGAAAAATGGAGATTTGTTTTCAACCCAGTATATTATCTGGAATAACTTTGGCATGAAAAAACAAGATCGAGATCTTTCTTCTTACCAGCTGGGAGCAGAGGTTCTGGACCGACTTGGCATCCATAACGGTCTGCTCACCTCTTACCACCAGAATTACCAGGACAGCGCAACTTACATGCAGGATTTGGAAGCTCTGGCATACGATATGCTCTATGGAGAGGAATATATTTACGGCGGTAAAAACCCATTTAAAAAGACGGACATGAAAATGGGGATCAAGCCTATTAAGATCGAAGAGATTGTAAAAATTGGGGATGATTATTATATCAAAGGCCAGAACTTTACAGAGTACAGTAAGATTTCCCTTGACGGAGAAGTGCTGGATACCATCTATTTGGGGCCGACCATATTGGGCTTAAAGGAAAAGGTCAATCCAGAAGATGTTGATCGGATGAAGATCAGCCAGGTTGAAAAGAATAAAGAAATCCTCAGCACAACAGAATAATATCACAACGCCCATGTTTTATGGAGGAAACAAAACAAAGCTGCCTGAAGTGACAGAAAACAACAGGCAGCTTTTTCATGAGGAGATTCAGCGTTTTATAATTAACTTTTCCCCTGGGAAAATAAGATAGGGCTCTGTAATATGATTTAATTCCATGAGCCGTCTTACCGTAGTATGGTGGCGTCTGGCAATCCTGTAAAGGGTATCGCCCCATTTTACACGGTAAACAATGGGCCTTTTCCTTTTCTTTTCATGATCTTTCAGATAAATACCATCCTTAAATCGGTCTAAATCTACCAGCCCTCTGATTCCCCGGATGCGGCCTTTATCGCTGTATTGGAAACCCTGCCAGTCTTTCCAGTGTCCGATTGTATAAGGGGCTTCTCTTCCGTAATCCGCCACCCATAAAGGATAGCGGGCCAGAGAATCCTCCCAAAGGGTCTGTGTATCATAGGCGTTGGAATAAACAATCGGCTTATAACCGGTGAGCCGGTGCAGTTCCCGCATATAGGCCCTGGCAATGGCGTTGGCTTCTCTTTTGGTCAAACCGGCCACCTGTTCAAAATCCATGGCAGGGCGGCATTCCATCCTCTTTTCGTTAATCAATGTGGCGAAAAAGTGGGCCTGCTGGCGGCCTTCTTCTACCGTTCTGGCCGTAACATAATGATAAAAACCAATGTCCAGACCATGTCTTCTCGCCTGGCGATAATTTCTTTCAAAATAAGGGTCCACAAATCGGGAGCCCTCTCCCGCCTTTATATAAACGATCTTTACCCCTGCATTTTTTACTTGCCTGTAATTAATCCCGTTTTGCCATTGGCTCACATCAATTCCCCGGTGTTCAGCAGCAAAAACCGTTTGAGTTAGAGACAAGCACAAGAGCAGGACCAAAAATATACTCAAACATCGTTTCATAATCAATTCCTCCTGCTGTTATGGTATGCAAACCTTTGATAAATGGGCACTTTAATGGTATAGTAATAGATAACAGTGCACCGGGAGGTAATTATGATGAAACTGGAAACAGAGCGGCTGATTTTGTCAACTTGGAAAAAGAAAGACGCCGCTGACTTGTACGATTATGCGAAAAATCCCAATGTAGGACCTCATGCGGGCTGGAAACCCCATGCCGATATAAAGGAGTCCAAGCAGATTATTAAAACTATTTTTTTGCCCAACCAGGTATGGGCAATTCGGGATAAAGCTACTGAGAAAGCCATCGGCACCATTGGCTTTGAGGAGGACAAGTATAGACCCCATATCCAAAGCAGAGAGCTGGGTTACTCCATGTCTGAGGATTACTGGGGGCGGGGTCTTATGACAGAAGCGGCCAAAGCTGTGATTCATTATGGATTTGAAAGCATGCAGTTGGAGACAATCTGTATCTGCACAGGGCCTGAGAATAAGCGGTCGCAAAGCGTGATACGAAAATGCGGGTTTTCCTATGAAGGCACGCTGCGCAAGGCTTATAAAATTTATGATGGAACGGTGCGTGATGTTTTATGTTACTCACTGATGAGAGAGGAATATTATGGAAATTAAAGGATTGTATAAACTGACGAGACAAGAGGAAGAAAAATTAATTCACACTTATATGGATGCCTTTAAGTATTATCCGAAAATGATGAATGCGTTTCCTGACAAAGAGGATAGGGAGGCTGCGCTAGAGGCTACCCTCCGCTACTATGTTGCTTATGATATGGAATATGGGGCAGCTTTTTCCCTGGATGAAAATGTAAACGAAGGGGTCTGCGTTGTTTATTCCAAGGATATGAATTACAGCCAGCAGCGCCACGAAAAAGCCGGCAGCTTTTCACCGGAATACAAGGCGGCTATGGCAAAGCTTACAAAGGAGCAGCAGGAAAAAAGAGAGGCTCTCTTTGACGAGCTGGACAGACTGGAAGGGGAAATCGATCTGCCATCCCCACACCTGTACGCTGATTTTTTAGGTGTGAGAGAAGAATGCCAGAAGCAGGGAAGAGGGAGAAAACTCATGGGAGCAGTTTGTGACTTTGCAGCATCCCAGGGGCTG
>CAUEYG010000099.1 GCA_959021945.1 uncultured Eubacteriales bacterium
GAATGGTTAATCTGTCAATGTACTTTTAATCCCGTATTTTTTGATTTTTCGATTTAAAGTGGATTTATCAATTCCTAAAGCCTTGGCTAACTCTCGGCTTCCATCATAGTATTTCATTTGGGAAGCAATCATTTTTTTCTCAAATTCTTCTATACTGGTACGGAGATCCTTGCTGAAAAAGAAATCGTTGGTTATACTGAGATCAAAGTGGTCTAGCTGCTGGGTGATCTGAGGCCCGGAAACTTCCAAATCATCAGAGATAATAACCAGCCGCTTTATAATATTTTCTAACTCTCTCACATTGCCGGGCCATGAATATTGATATAAGACATCCCAGCCGCTTTTGGAAATTTTTAAATTTGTATCAAATTTTTTATTGTATTGCTCGAGAAAATGTTTTGCTAAGGGGAGGATATCGTCTCTGCGATTGCGCAATGGCGGAATCTCAATCGGTACTACATTTAACCTGTAATATAAATCGAGCCGAAAGGCTCCATCTTTCACAGCATTTTTTAAATTTACATTGGTAGCTGCAATAATTCTCACGTCAATGGGAATATATTCTTTGCCTCCTACGCGGAGGATTTCCTGATTTTGCAGGACTCTCAGGATTTTTCCCTGTAGGGATAAGGGCATGATCCCGATTTCATCTAAAAACAGTGTGCCCTCATTGGCAAGCTCAAATAACCCGGTCTTTCCCTTTTCCGAGGCGCCGGTAAAGGCTCCTTTTTCGTAGCCAAACAGCTCTGACTCAAAGAGATTTTCAGGAATCGCATCGCAATTGACTTTGATAAAAGGTTTTCCGGATCGGTCGCTGGACTTGTGAATGTAATTGGCAATGACTTCTTTTCCTGTTCCCGATTCTCCCTGAATTAATACAGTAATATCTTTTTTCGCTACCCGGTCTGCCATGGAAATGGTAGCTTCCATGGCTTTGCTGTCACAAATGATGTCTTTTCGGTGCTCTCCTTTGTTTTTTTCATATTGCTCTAGTTGGGTCTTATACTTTTCGACTAATTCTTTATTCTTCCTCAATTCTTTTTCCAGCCGGTTAATATGGGAGACATCCCGTTCTGTTACTACCACAAGCTGAACCTTTCCATTCTGCAGGAGAGGAACCCCTGTAACTGTCAGTTCATGTTCATCATTTTCCCCTCTTTGTATTAAGCTTTCTTCCTTTCCTGTTTTTATGCACCGCAAGGAAACCACTTCATTTTCGTCAAAGTAGCCTTCCCTTATCAAGTCATTGACATTTCGCCCTACCAGCTGTTCCTCATTAAACTCGCACAAGGCCTCAGAAGCTTTGTTTAATAATAAAACATTGCCTTCACCATCTGTTATAAAGATTCCATCTCTGATACAATCTAAAATCTCAGTGATTGATTTATAATTGATCTTGCTCATAACTTCCGACTCCCCTCAAAATTACTTACACAGCGCAAAAAAGAACCTTTTTATCATTATAACTGTTTTTACCAGAAGATTATATTTAACTGCAATTGCATTGAAAAAACAAATAAAAACCCCAAGATGATAAAGAAAATCAATACTTGGGGTTATAGGGATGGGATTACTTTTTAAGCTTGTAGTTTTGAACCAGTTTTACTACTTCAATCTGTACCAGGGATGCGAGGGAAAGCAGGAGAACCGTGAGCCACTGTACACCTGATAACAGCGTAAGGCTAAAGGCTGCTCTCAATCCGGGGATAAGAAGGATGCAGGCCATAAGTGCTGCAGAGGCAAAGAATGCGCCTACAAGCCATGGATTCATACCTTCCGCCCGGACCCACACTGGAGCTGTATTGGAACGCTGGTTAAAAGAACGGAGCATCTGAGAAAAGGCAAGAACGCAAAAGGCCATGGTTTGGCCGGCAGCGTGATTTCCGCCTGATGCTCCCATCCAGTAAGCAGCCAGGGTCATAAGGGCCACAAAGACTCCCTGTGTAATAACCCGGATGATCAGGTCTTTTTCAAAGAGCGTCCCTGATTTAACAGGTTGAAATTTCATAATATCTCTTCCCGCCGGGTCTACGCCCAGAGCTAGAGCAGGCAGGGTGGCTGTAGCCAGATTTACCCAGAGGATATGAACTGCTAAAAGAGGTGCTTCCCAGTTGAATATGGTGGCGAGAAACAGGGTCACGATTTCAGCAATATTTCCCGCCAGCAGGAACTGAATCACCTTTTGAATATTCCGATAAACCCGGCGGCCTTCCTTAATGGCATAGGCAATGGTAGTAAAGCTGTCGTCCAGCAAAATCATATCAGAAGCGTCTTTGGCAACGTCCGTTCCTGTGATCCCCATGGCAACACCGATGTCAGCTGCTTTCAGGGCAGGGGAGTCGTTGACCCCGTCTCCGGTCATGGCAGTGGTTTCACCGGTTCGTTTTAGAGATTCAATAATCCGCAGTTTATCTGCAGGAGAGACTCGGGCAAATACAGAAGTTCTAGATACTGCTTTATCCAGCTCCCGGTCAGACATGCGTTCCAAATCTTCACCGGATAAAAGGGTATTTCCTTTTTCCCAGATTCCAAGCTCTCTTGCAATGGCCAGAGCCGTGGTTTTATGATCGCCGGTAATCATGACTGTGCGGATACCGGCTGCTTTACAGGTCTTTACTGATTGAGCAACTTCCTTTCTTGGAGGGTCGATCATTCCTGTTATGCCGATAAAGGTCATATCATATTCCAGATTTTGGCCGTCTTCATCCGGCAAAGTATGAATGTTCTTTGAAGCAAATCCCAGCACCCGCAGGGCCTTTTCTGACATTTGATGGCATAGGGAAAGGATATTGCGCTTGTCAATGTCCGTTATTTCACGAACACCCTGTTCTGTTAAAATGTGACTGCACAAGTGGAGCATTTCATCAACCGCCCCTTTGGTATAGACTGTATAACAGTCCGGTTCTGTCTGATGGACCGTAGACATTCTTTTTCGCTCCGAATCAAAAGGCTGTTCATAGAGTCTTGGAAATTGCAGCTCCAGTTCATCGTGATTTATATGAAACTGCTGCGCCATGTAGATGAGGGCGCCTTCTGTTGGATCGCCGATAATTTCTCCAGGCCTGTCAGGGTCAAGGCTGGCGTCATTGCATAATGCTCCGGCGTAAATGATCTGCCGGTATGTATGTTCATGGCGAGATGCTGCCTGTTCCAGCGGTGTGAGCTGTTCTTTCTCAAAATCCCCGTTTACGCAAATGTGAGTAACGGACATCTTGTTTAAAGTCAGAGTCCCTGTTTTGTCACTGCAAATGACACTGGCGCTTCCTAGAGTTTCTACAGCCGGAAGCTTTCGAATCAGAGCATTTTTCCTGGCCATTCGCTGAACGCCAAGAGCCATAACAATGGTAGCAGTGGCAGGAAGTCCTTCTGGAATAATGGAAATGGCCAGGGATATTGCGATTAAAAATTGGGGAATCAGAGGCCGGCCATACAATGCTCCGATTGCAAAGATTAAAACGCAGACGATCAGACCGACAATGGTCAGGGTTTTCCCTACAGCATTGAGTTTTCGCTTGAGGGGAGTATCCAGGTCGCTCTGGCCGTCCAGCATACCGGCAATGCGGCCTACTTCTGTATCCATGGCTGTTTCCGTAACAATACCAATGCCTCGCCCGTAAGTAACAATAGAGGAGGCATAAGCCATATTGCATCTGTCTCCCAGTGCGCATCCTTCAGCTAAAAGGGCGTCAGCGTCCTTTTCTACAGGAACAGACTCTCCAGTCAGAGAGGACTCCTGAATTTTCAGGCTGGCGGAATCAAGCAGTCTCATATCTGCCGGAATCATAGTGCCATCGTCTAAAAAGACAATGTCTCCCTTTACCAGCTCAGAGGCGGAAATGACGCTCTCTTCTCCCTGGCGAAGTACTCGGGCTGTTGGGGCGCTGATTCCTTTTAAGGCCTCAAGGGAGGACTCCGCCTTTTTTTCCTGTAAAATGCCAATGAACGCATTGAGGACTACAATGGTGAGAATTACGGTAGCTTCTGTCCATTGCTGCAGTACAGCAGAAAACACAGCAGCGCCGATGAGTATGAGCACCATGGGGTCAGTTACCTGCTCTTTTAACATTTGGGATACTTTTTTTCTCGGTTTTTGGCGCAGCTCATTGCGGCCAAAATAAGTCAGCCTTGCGGCAGCCTCGGCATCCGTCAGCCCTTCCTTAGAAGAACCCAGTTCTGAAAATACTTCATTTAATGTTTTTGAATGCCAAGGCATCTGTTTGTGACGATCCATAGAGGATATCACTCCTTTCTTTTTTCCTTTTAAAATAACGTTTTTTGTATTACAAAAAGACATAGTCCGCAGCTGTGAAAAAGTTGCAGATTATGCCTTTTTATTCTTGTTTTATATTGAAACGATTTCGGTTTCCGTCAGAGTCGCTGTCGGAGTCTTCCATTGTTTTGGTTCCTTTCTGTTAAAGTTTGTGATGCCTATTATAGGAAAAACCATGGTGGCTGTCAAGGCGGAAAAGAAAGGTTCACAAAACATTCATATAATTTTAACAAAGAGCAAACAAAGGGGAAAGGAGATGGAAGGCCCTATTCGATTTGGTATGCCCCATCTTCCATAGTATGAATCCTGCTTTCATAACATGCTTTTATGGCTTTAATCAGATATTCCGTGTCCTTTGCCCCGGCCGTTTCGTAAGGGGAGTGCATAGCCAGCTGCGCCACGCCCAGATCAACAGCATTCATTGGCGTCTGAGTGCTGGCGATATTTCCCAGGGTAGAGCCTCCGGCCATATCGGAGCGATTGAGAAAGCTCTGGCAGGGGATATGGGCAGCTTTGCAGATGCTTTTAAAAATAGCAGCAGACACAGCGTCTGTCGTATATTTTTGGCTGGCATTATACTTGATTACCACGCCTTGATTCATATAGGGGCGGTTAGTAGGATCGTTTTTTTCCGGATGATTTGGGTGGACAGCGTGAGCATTGTCTACGGAAAGCAAAAAGCTTTTTGCAAGAGCTGTGTGATAAGCTTCTGCAGGTTTTCCCAGACATAATAAAATGCGGGAAAGAGTGTCCTTTAAAAATGTAGAGGCTGCTCCCTGTTTGGTACTGCTTCCTACCTCCTCATTGTCCAGGGTGCAGCAGACAGGGATTGCTGTAACATGTTCAGCAGAAAGAAAGGCCTGAAAGGATGCGAAGACCCCCTGCAGATCGTCTAGCCTTGGACAGGAAATATATTCCTTGTGAGCGCCCCAGCGCCTGCCGCCCATAGGGTTATACAAAAATAGATCACTTCCCAGGATCTGAGACGCTTCTGTTCCTGCGCAGCGGGCGATTTGTTCCATGAGACTTTCCGTTTCGCTGCCATCGCTGTAAAGGGGCAGCAGGTCTACTTGCGGATTGTATTTGAAGCCCTGGTTGATTTCCTTGTTCATATGGATTGCTACGCTTGGAATCAGCACAAGATCACGCTTGATATCTACAAGTTTTGTGGAAACAGAGGCTCCTTCTTGTACCAAAACCCGCCCGGCAATAGAAAGGGGGCGGTCCAGCCAGGCCGGCATAATCATTCCTCCGTATTTTTCCACATTAAGCTTTACATAGTTTTTTTCTGTTTTGATCTCTGGGTTTTCCTTTAATTTAAAAGAAGGGGAGTCACTGTGGCTGGCAGCAATATGAAAGCCGCCATCCGGTTCATGCGGAATCTGAAAAGCAATGAGCGAAGAACGGTTTCGAGTAACAAAATAGCGGCCGCCTTTTTCCAGGGTCCAAGGGTCTGTTTCCGGGAGCTGCTTAAAGCCGCTGGCCTGCAGCTTTTGTCTGATGGTTTCTACTGCATGATAGCAGGTGGGGCTGTCTTCAATAAATTGAAAGAGTTTGTCGTTTATCATGAATGATCCTCCGATTTCTTTGTTTGTCTTATTTTATAATACCCAGGCCAGGTGTGCAAGATGCTGAACGTTTTTAATATTTGTCCCAATATTGACAAATATGTCCCAAAATGATATAACTAAGGCGTAGAGAAAAAATGAGTAGGGGAGTGCGTATCATGAAGAAAAAAAATGTGATAAGCTTGATTAAATATTATACAGAAAAGAATGATGCGGGCTTTCGCAATGAAGCTTATGAAATCGCGAAAGGGTTTGATGCTGCCGGAGATTATCAGCTTTCGGAGTATATTATGTCCTTGCTGTCTAATGTGAATACGTTTGTTCCACAGGTATCTGAGAATATTTCACCTTTTTTTGAAAAAATTGAGGGGAAAGAAGATCTGCTGTTGCTTCCAGATGTAATTACCAGCGATTTATTGGGCGTAGTGAATGCAATTGAACGTCATATTGGGATTAATAAGTTTTTGTTTCAGGGCGCACCGGGAACAGGGAAGACAGAGGCAGTTAAGCAACTTGCACGAATACTGAACAGAGAAA
>CAUEYG010000100.1 GCA_959021945.1 uncultured Eubacteriales bacterium
CTGACGTATGGGCGTCCATGGGTGAAGAGGCTGAAATCCCGGAAAGAGTAAAGCTTTTAACTCCATTTAGAATTGATATGAATATGGTAAAAGAGACAGGAAATCCTGATGTGATCTTCCTTCACTGCTTGCCTTCTTTCCATGACTTTGAAACCACCATGGCAAAGACACAAAAAGATGCAGGATATGATATCCGTGAAGTGACCGATGAAGTATTCCGCAGCAAACATTCAAAAGTATTTGACGAAGCAGAAAATAGAATGCACACAATTAAATCTGTTATTGTCGCAACAATTGGATAGACTAGTAAGAGGAAAATGAGAGGAGGGTATTTATATGAAACCCGGAATTAACAATTACTCTGAAATTGGCAAACTAAACAAAGTCCTGCTTCACAGACTGGGCGGCGAAATTGAAGGCTTAGTACCGGATAACTTTGAAAGGTTGCTGTTTGACGATATTCCTTATTTGAAAATCGCACAAAAGGAGCACGACCGCTTTGCACAGCTGCTGCGTGAAAACGGCGTAGAGGTTATCTACTATGTGGACGAGACGGCCAAGGCGCTGAAAAACGATGAGATCAGAAAAAATTTTGTAAATGATTTTGTGGAAGACAGCGGACTCTATTCAGAAGAGGCAAAGGAAGCGGTAAAAGATTATTTGCTGAGCATGGACTCAAAGAAATTAGTTGAAACTGCAATTGCAGGAATCAAAAAAAGTGCAGTGGAAGTAAAGAACAAAGGATCTTTGGCAAGCTATATTGCTTCCGGATATCCTTACTATACGGACCCAATGCCAAACCTGTACTTTACCAGAGACCCGGGAGCATGTGTGGGGAACGGACTTAATGTTCACCATATGAGCACCGTAGCCAGAAGACGGGAAGCGCTGCTCCTGCGTTATATGTATCAATACAACGAAGACTTTGCTCCAAAGGGGACCCATCTTTGGTACGATTATAATCAGGAATATGCCATTGAAGGCGGAGACGTACTGGTATTATCCAAAGATATCGTAGCCATTGGACTGAGCCAGAGAACAACTGCAGGCGGTATTGAACGGTTTGCAGAAAATATTTTGAAGGAATCATCCTTTAAGAAGATTCTTGTATTTGATATTCCAAAGACCAGAGCCTTTATGCACCTGGACACAGTATTTACTATGGTAGACTATGATAAATTTACCATTCATCCTGAAATTGAAGGACCGCTCCAAATGTATGAGATTACTCTTTCAAAGGATGGAAAAGCTCATTTTGAAAGCATGCAGGGAGAATTAGAAACGATTTTAAGTTCTGAATTAAAGCTTCCGTCCGTAGAGCTGATCCGCTGCGGAGGTGATGATGCAATGGCAGCCCAGAGAGAACAATGGAACGATGGTTCCAATACATTAGCCATTGCGCCGGCTACTGTTATCACTTATGAGAGAAACTATGTGACAAACGATCTTTTGGAAAAGAAAGGAATCAAGGTTATTACAATGCCTAGCTCCGAGCTTTCCAGAGGAAGAGGCGGCCCTAGATGTATGAGCTGCCCGGTAAACAGAGACGATTTATAATAGTTTTAATGATTTTAGGAGAGAGAATATGAAGGAGAAAATCGTAATTGCCCTGGGCGGAAACGCTCTGCAGTCAGGCAAGGGAGAAGCAACGGCGGAAGCGCAGCTTGCAGTTGTACGCAAAACTTGTGAACATATTGCCCAAATCAGCGAGCAAGGTTATGAAATCGCTGTCGTTCACGGCAATGGACCCCAGGTGGGAAGAATCGTAATGGCTTCCGAAGCGGCAAAAGATGTAACTCCGGCAATGCCTTTTGACGTATGCGGAGCAATGTCACAGGGATATATCGGATATCATATTCAGCAGTGTCTCAAATATGCTCTGAATAAAACCAATAGAAACATCCCTGTAGTTACAGTAGCAACCCAGATGATCGTTGAAGAAAACGATCCTGCTTTTAAAAATCCGACAAAGCCTATTGGACCATTTTATTCTGAGTCAGAAGCTAAGGCTTTGGAAGATGAAAAAGGCTATACTATGAAAGAAGACGCAGGCAGAGGTTACAGGAGAGTTGTAGCTTCCCCGCTTCCAAGAAAAATTGTTGAAATTGATGCAGTAAAACAGTTGTGGGATCACGCCATTGTAATTACCTGCGGCGGCGGTGGCATTCCGGTTGTTGAGAGACCGGACGGTACCTTGGAGGGCACTGCTGCTGTTATTGACAAGGACTTTGCTGCCGAACTTTTGGCAGAGCAGGTCAATGCAGATGTCCTTATGATTCTCACTGAGGTTGAAAAGGTGGCAATCAACTTTAACAAGCCGAACCAGCAGGATTTGGAGAATATTTCATTGTCTGAAGCGGCCAAATACATGGAAGAAGGCCATTTTGCAGCAGGAAGTATGCTCCCTAAGGTAGAAGCCGCGATGAAGTTTGTCAGAGCCTTTCCTCAGAAAAAGGCCATCATTACTTCCCTGGACAAAGCTGTAGAAGCTTTAGATGGAAAAACAGGAACAGTGCTGACCTTTAACTAAGCATTGCCCTATGACCGGCACAGGAATGTGCAGAATACAAGGCAAAAAAAGCCTCTAAATTGTTTTCAGGCAGTTGAGGGGCTTTTTCCTTATTTTAATACTGATGTTCAGCAGGCAGACATGATTTCTGCAGCAAAAACAGTGCTGCTGCTTGAAAGAAAGCCCTGGAAGTCATAAATTTTGCTTGAATTTATAGCAGTAAAATGATATTATGCTATCCGTACCTGCTTTTGAGCGGTCATATAGTTTTTACAATGGAAAAGGGAATCTTTATGGAAATCGAATTAAAATATGCCATTAACAGCAAAGAAATCGCAGAGCGCATATGGGAAGACGGCGATTTAAAGAAGATGGAAGAACCGGAGACCAGAGAAACCGTATTTATGAAAGCCACTTATTTTGACACAGAGGATTATGACCTGTGCAAAAACGATATGGCTTATCGGGTTCGCTCTGAAGATGATAAATTGGTAGCTACCCTCAAATGGGGAGGAAAAAATGAAGGAGCCCTTCATACCAGAGAGGAAATTAATATTCCTGTCATTGACACTCACCCAAATCCAGTAACTTTTGAAGAAAGCGATATTGGAAGGGAATTAATACAGATTATCAGTGGAAAGCCGCTGCATCCCATTATGGATGTAAAGATCGAAAGACGCAGATTCCGTATTGATACGCAAGACAGTCTGTTGGAAATATCCCTTGACAGGGGACAGATCGTAACAGAAAAGGGCAGCAGCCCTATTTGCGAGGTGGAAATTGAGCTGTTTTCGGGAGAGCAGGAAGGATTGCTGAGGGTAGGGCAGCAACTGGTAGATAAATATCAAGTGGTGTCAGAAAAGAGAAGCAAATTTTATCGAGGATTGGTACTTTTAGAACAGAGATAGTGCGATTTTTGCAGTCAGAGAGTAAAAAAGGAACGGTTTAAGCACAAATTTAGGCGTTGAACGGCTCCTTTTTTGATTTTCCTTTACTTTTTTAAAGGAAAGCGGTATAATAATATGCACTATGTGTTGATTATTTTAGGAGGATATAAATTAATGAAGGCAACATTTATCTCAAAAGAGCAAAACGATGTTAAATTTTCAATTGAGTTTACGCCGGAAGAGTTTGAACAGGCGCAGATCAAAGCTTATCAGGCTTCAAAAGGCAGGTATACGATTAATGGTTTCAGAAAAGGAAAAGCTCCCCGCAGCATTATTGAAAAACATTACGGAGAAGGAATCTTCTTTGAAGATGCTGTAAATGAGCTGTTTGCAGATGCGTACCCAAAAGCGATTGATGAATTAAAGTTAGAGGTAATCGACCGTCCCAATGCTGAATTCGGGGATTTGAAAAAAGGCGAGGGGTTTACTGTTACCCTGACAGTACCTGTTTATCCGGAAGTAGAAGTAAAGGACTACAAGGGCGTTGAAATTGAAAAGATCAGCGATGAAGTGACAGCAGAAGATCTGGAAAAGGAAATGGAAAACCTTCAGAAGAGAAATTCCAGAATGGTGTTAGTTGAAAGACCGGCCCAGGATGGGGATACTCTGATGATAGACTATGAAGGATGGTCTGACGGCGTTCAGTTTGAAGGCGGAACAGCAGAGCGTCAGCCGCTGAAATTAGGGTCGGGAACCTTTATCCCAGGTTTTGAAGAGCAGCTGATCGGCGTAGAGCCGGGCGGTGAAAAGGAAGTAAAAGTAACCTTCCCTGAGGAATACCATTCCCAGGATCTGGCTGGAAAAGAAGCAACTTTTAAATGTAAAGTCCATGAAATCAAAGAAGAAGAACTGCCGGAGTTAAATGATGATTTTGCCAAAGACGTCAGCGAATACGATACTTTGGAAGAGTTAAAGAAAGAGACAGAAGAAAATCTGAAGAAAGCGGCGACAGCCAAAGCGGAAAGCCAGATGAAAAATTCTGTTTTAGAGAAAGTTTATAACGCAAATGACATTGACGTGCCGGCTGTTAAGGTGGAAGATGAAATTTCCAATATGATGAACGAATTTGACCAACAGCTGAGAGGACAGGGAATGAGCCTGGAACAGTACTTCCAATACCTTGGAAAAGAGCCTCAGGAGTTTAGAGAAGAGTTAAGAGAAGAAGCGCACAAAAAGGTGAAGACCAGAATGATTGTAAGCGCAGTGGCTGATGCAGAGGATATTCAGGCGTCTGAAGAAGATCTGGATAAAGAGATCGAACTGATGGCGATCCAGTACAAGCTGGACGCTGATAAGATCAGAGAAATGCTGGGCGTACAGAATCTGGGATACATTGAAAAGGATATCCGCATCAGAAAAGCGGTAGACTTTATGTTTGATCAGGCTGTGATTAAATAATTTATGTTTGAAGTGCAGCAAAAACGTGAATAATGATAATGAGATGGAAAGTCTGCAGCCAGACTTTTCATTCTCGTTATGATAAAGAAGAAAGAGAGGATTTTACGCAATGGCATTAGTTCCTTATGTAATTGAACAGACGAGCAGAGGAGAAAGGTCCTATGATATTTATTCCAGACTGTTAAAGGATCGGATTATTTTCATAGGAGAACAGATTGATGAACATCTGGCAAGCTTAGTTGTAGCGCAGCTTCTATTCCTCGAAGCGGAAGATCCGGACAAAGACATATGCATCTATATTAACAGTCCCGGGGGATCTGTTACAGCAGGTATGGCCATCTACGATACTATGCAGTATATTAAACCGGATGTTTCAACAATCTGCATTGGCTTGGCCGCAAGTATGGGTGCGTTCCTGCTGTCTGCAGGTCAGAAGGGAAAGCGGTATGCACTTCCAAACGCTGAGATTATGATTCATCAGCCTCTGGGCGGAGTAAATGGCCAGGCTGAGGACATTAAAATCCATGCAGAGTGGATTTTAAAGACAAGGGAAAAGCTGAACAAAATTCTCAGTGAAAACACAGGTCAGCCACTTGACCGCATTGAGAAGGATACGGACAGAGACAACTTTATGAGCGCGGAAGAAGCGGCGGCTTACGGCCTGGTTGATAAAGTTGTAGCATCCAGATAACAGGGGGTTATTCATGACAAAATATGATGAAAACAGAGAACTGAAATGTTCCTTTTGCGGAAAACCGCAAAGCCAGGTAAAACGGCTTATCAGTGGTTCGGGTGTCTATATCTGCAACGAATGTGTGGGACTGTGCCAGGACATTATTGCTGATGAAGAGCGGGCCAGCGAACGGCGGGCGCCTCAGGCGGGAAAAGACTACAGACTGCCTAAGCCAAAAGAAATTTCCGAAATTCTCAGCGATTATGTAATCGGACAGGAGGATGCAAAAAAGGCCTTATCTGTTGCAGTATATAATCATTATAAGAGAATTAACAATCCAAAGCTTTCCTCAGACGATGTAGAGCTGCAAAAGAGCAATATCGTAATGATTGGGCCTACTGGTTCAGGAAAGACGCTTTTAGCTCAGACGCTGGCAAGGATACTCAATGTGCCCTTTGCCATTGCCGATGCTACAGCTCTGACAGAGGCGGGCTATGTGGGAGAAGACGTTGAAAACATTCTGCTGAAACTGATACAGGCGGCGGATTACGATATAGAAAAAGCGCAGAAAGGGATTATCTACGTTGATGAAATTGATAAAATCGCAAGAAAATCAGATAATCCTTCCATTACAAGAGACGTAAGCGGAGAAGGCGTACAGCAGGCGCTTCTTAAGATCCTGGAAGGAACTGTTGCCAGTGTTCCTCCTCAAGGGGGCAGAAAGCATCCTCACCAGGAATTCCTACAGTTTGACACCAGCAATGTACTGTTCATCTGCGGAGGAGCTTTCGATGGACTGGATAAGGTGATTCAGCGTAGAATGGGAGAAAAG
>CAUEYG010000101.1 GCA_959021945.1 uncultured Eubacteriales bacterium
GTATGCAATAAAGAATACAGCAACTAACAAGATAACAGCCATAGGGACCTGGATAATAGAAACAATCTCATCAGCCATGTTCATCAGAGTATCCTTAAGCGCCAGAGGAACATATCCCATCTTTGCCAGAGCAGAAATGGTTTCGTCCATCTTTTCCATATCCTCCGCATAGACTGTAACCTGATAATTGTTCGTTTTAAACAAATTGTTATAATCAGCCTGATTCACATAAATGGCGCCATCGTTGCTTTCAAAATCCTTAATATCTGTTTTGGCAGTAAAATTTTTCTTATTATAGGTGTCTGCAATTTTTAATGTTACTGTTTTCTTATAAAAAAGGTTTTCCGCCTTCATGATAATTTCCTGGTTCACGGCTTTTCCGTCTTTGTAATAACCGTTCATCTCCTCAGAAACGAGAGCCTGGCCTTTTTCCACATTGTCATTGACCACAGGCTTATAATACTGGCCTCCCATTTCATAGATCAAGGCATTATCGTTAACTGTGGTCACAACCGTACTGGTGCTCCCATAAGTTTCTCTCACCATTTTCTCTAACAGAGTATCCTGCAGGTAAAAATTACCTCCGTAAACATAGCTGTTACCAGATGGTTCTTCATAGGCAATTCCCACTACCTTGACCTTTACCCGATAATCCGTAATGGTTGAAATCGTAAAAGTATGATCGAGCAGTTCTTGTGTATTTTCCGGCTGAAAATAATAATCATCTTTGCTGCCTGTCAAAATCACCTCATTGGCTTTTTCCGGCATTCTTCCCTGGTCCAAATTTCCCTTAAAGGAACTGAGGCTATGAGGATACCCCTCATAGGACATCTGCTCATCCTCAAGATAAACCATATTGTCCAAAAGAATGTCCTCTTTTACAACCGATTTGATGTTCGCCGCACTCTGCAGGGAAGCATAATCCTGGTCCTGAAAGGCCTTTCCATCTTCTTTTTTCAGCACAATTCGGTTTTCACTGTAGTTCATAAAGTAATCGTTATATCCCAGCTTGGCATTTTCTGCATCGCTGCTTTTAAAGGTTGTATATTCCGATGAAACTGCCAGTACCACAAAAAGAAATACGATTAAAAGCAACACAAATTTAGGCACAATGTTGAAGGTATTTCTCAGTCCTAATCTCAGGACGCTAGTCGCCGATAAATTGCCTGCCGTTATTTCCGCCCTTTCGTTCTGCGAAGAAAGAGAAGAGGCTTTTATCTGTTCGTCTTCAACCACCTTGCCATCGTGCATTTTTATTTTTCTTGTAGCGTAATGTTCGAATTGATCATAATTATGAGTAACCACAATTACTAATTTGTCTTTTGAGATTTCACGGAGAAGCTGTACGATCCCTTCCGCAGACTTACTATCCAAATTTCCTGTAGGTTCATCTGCCACTACAATGGCTGTATCCTTGGCTAATGCCCTTGCTATGGAAACTCGTTGTTTTTGTCCGCCGGAAAGCTTAGAGACCTTTGTCTTTGTATAGTCTGTAAGACCTACCCTGCTGATAATTTCAGGAACCTTCTTTTTTATTTCCGCTTTTTTATACCCATTGATTCGCAGAATCAGTTCCACATTTTGATAAACCGTATAGCTGCCTACCAGATTGAAATTTTGAAAGATATTGCCGATATATTTTTTTCGGTATTCTTCAAAATCAGCAGCAAGATAATGGCTGGTCTCCTTTCCTTCTATGTAAAGCTCGCCTTCCTCGTAGGAGTCCAGTCCGGAGATTACATTGAGCAGCGTTGTTTTTCCGCTCCCTGACTCTCCTGTGATCACCACAAATTCCCCTACATTGAATTCAAGGTTTACACGAGAAAATCCGCTTGCAATCATTCCCTTGCTGTAGTAAAATTTAGAAACATTTTTTAGTTGAATCAAAAAAATCCACCTTCCTTTCTTTTATTTCATACACTACCCTATTACTTTATCATATCAGAATCAGAATGTCACGGTTTCCTTACACAAAAAAACAGACCCAATTGAGGATCTGTTTTTTCATTTTTCGCCGGCCGGTAAGACCAGACTCCCGACTGCGGACTTTTTAGAACAGCCCGCCGAAAAGACCGCCTCTTCCATGTCCGTTGTTATTATTGCAGAACAGTAAGTACAAGATAATCAAGATCCAGATAATGTTTCCGCCGCTGTTATTATCACAATAACACTCTTCAAAACATTTTTCTTTGCAATCTCTCAAACAGTCTCTTTCACAGCATTCTCTTTCATCCATAGCAAAACCTCCATATATACAAATTGTTTTCTTTATACTATGCAGGTTCTTTTGATTCTGTGATTAATGCAGCTTTTCCGGCGTAAAAATATGATCCGTGTATTCCAGTCCCGGCAGATCAAGATCTTCCAATTCCGCCTCTCTGCTTTCCTGAGTCTCACTGCCATTCACCAGGTCCGCAAAGGTCATGGTGTATTGGTCCATTTCAAAATCCAAAACATCATCAAAAGAGTATTCATATTTTTCACCGCCTAGCTGCTCCATGCGCACGAGAGTCAGGGCGTCGCGCAAAGGTATGCCTGTTTCCTGAGAGTCCTTTTTCTCCAACTCTGTAACCCAAACCATAGAATCCAGGGAATACCAATTGCGGAATCGGCAAAACTCGTCTGTCAACAATACCAAGTCATTTTCTTCGTCTAAATTTTTGGCCATGCCAATCAGGGCCATCTTCACGGAATCCAGCAGCGTATAGAGTTCCAGAGCATCTTCTGGTATGGAATTCAGTATATCATCAAAATAATTGTTCAGAAGTTCACTAAAAAGTTCCATATCAATAGCTTCAAGGATAGGATAAACAGCTTCTGATGTAATTTCCATATCAGCCTCTACCAGATCAGCCAGGTTTTCAAAGAACTCAAATTCGCAAGGGTCTTCTAGTTCCAGATATTCCAACAGTTTTGTCACGTTCATAATTTCTTCTCCTCCACAGCTTCCAATTCCAAATTTTTAAACTTTACCTTGACGTCTTCATTGTGGAAAATGCGGTCAATCATATTTACAAAATTTTCCGAAAGGTCGCTGGCATAAAATACATGCTCAAACTCAAAATCACCGGCCAGCATATCCTTTCCCACTAAAATTTTTTCAATGCTATTAACGATCTCCTCTGATGGGTTGATAATTCGAAGAGCCGGGTACAAACGCTTGATGTTGGAACGGATCAGCGGATAATGAGTACAGCCCAAAACAATGGTATCCAGCCGGTTTTCCAAAATAAAATCATCCATATAATACTTGATGGTTAAATCCATAATATCGTTTTGGATAATCCCTTCTTCTATCAATGGTACAAAAGCAGGGCACGGTGTTTCGTAAATATCCAGATCTCCGTTTAGACTGTGAACCAGTTTTTTGTACGCACTGCTTTGAATGGTAACTTTAGTCCCGATAATACCGATTTTATTCATGGTAGAACAGCTTTTGACAATGGTTTCTGCTGCAGGCCGTATGATTCCCACTACAGGAATATCCGGATACCTTTGCTGCAGCTCAGCAAGACAGGTTGCACTGATGGTATTACAGGCAATTACGATCATCTTTACATTGTTTTTTACAAGAAAATCTACGATCTGCCCGGAAAAGCTTTTAATGGTAGAAATAGCTTTAGAGCCGTAAGGCGTCCTTGCTGTATCTCCAAAATATATGATCTTTTCTCTGGGAAATCGCTTCATCAAATTAGGGATACAAGTGAGTCCTCCTAATCCCGAATCAAAAAAACCTATAGGTCGATTGTCCATCCTAGTTATTTTCCTTTCCCTTTTGTGATATAATAATCCTTATTATTGTTATGCAGTCCTGCCGCAGTAACAGAACAAAATGATCCGCTCGATAATAGTTCGCTTTATTATACGATAAAAAACTTGAGCCTGCAATGCTCACCGGAATTTTTACCGGCTCTTTTCTCGTCTTATCGTCGGCATACTGTAGGGCAGAATTGGCTATATGATACGATCAATTTAGGAGGTTTACCATATGAGTGATAAAAAATTAAAAGCAAGAGAACAGATTGACAACAAGTACAAATGGAATATAGAAGCCATGTTTCCAAGTGAAGATCAGATTGAACAAGATATCGCATCGGTTCTGACCCAGACTGAATCCTTTAAAAATTTCGCCGGACATTTGACAGAAAGCTCTGAAACACTGCTCAGGGCTCTGCGGGAGAGAGACGCGATATGGCAGCGCCTGGAAAAAGTCTATGTCTACGCTCGTATGCGCCGAGATGAAGACAATCGAAAAACAGAGTACCAGGCTATGACAGATAAATGCCAAACTGTAATCGCACAAGTTTCAGCAGCCATGTCCTTTTTTACACCGGAATTATTAGATGCCTCAGAAGAAACCCTGTTGTCCTATATTAAAAAAGAGCCTGGTCTGGTACAGTACGAATTTCTGATTCGCGATATTCTCCGTGAAAAAGCCCATGTGCTTACAAAGGCGGAAGAGAATATCCTTGCCCAGATGGGAGAAATCACAGGAGCAACCAATGATATTTTCACCATGCTCAATAATGCGGATATCAAGTTTGGAACCATTACTGATGAGGATGGCGATGAAGTGGAAGTTACCCACGGCAATTACATTACCTTTATGGAGAGCCATGACCGCAGGGTAAGAAAAGAGGCCTATGACCATATGTACGATGCCTTTAAATCCTTGATCAATACCATTGCTTCTGCTTACAATTACAACACAAAAACCGACGTGATCAGTGCCAGAATCCGAAAGTATGAATCTGCACGGCAAGCAGCGCTTTCCGGCGACAATATACCGGAAGGCGTCTACGATAATCTAGTCAAAGTGGTAAACGACAATCTTCCCACTGTTCATCGCTATATGGAGATCCGCAAAAGACTGCTGGGCGTAGAAAAGCTTTATATGCATGATATTTATGTACCTCTCATTGAACTGCCGAAAAAGCAGATTCCTTATGAAAAAGCACTGGATATGATGCGTGAAGGCCTAGCTCCTCTGGGAGAAGAATATCTTGCAAGGATGAACAAGGGAATTGAATCCGGCTGGATTGATGTTTATGAAAATGAAGGAAAGACCAGCGGAGCATACAGCTTTGGCAGCTATGACAGCATGCCGTATATTCTGCTCAACTATACGGATACTTTAAAAGATGTGTTTACTGTGGTCCATGAAATGGGTCACTCTATGCACTCCAGCTACACCAGAGAGGTCCAGCCTTATATTTACGGCGGCCATTCTATCTTTACAGCGGAGGTAGCATCTACAGTAAACGAGTCTTTGCTCATGCGGCACCTTTTAGACCAAGAACAAGAACCGGAAATGAGAAAGTATTTGTTAAACCTTTATATTGAGGAATTCCGCACTACTCTCTTTCGCCAAACTATGTTCGCTGAGTTTGAACATCTGACCCATAAGGCAATTGAAGAGGGCCAAGTCCTCACTGCAGAGTGGATGTGCCAGGAGTATCAGAACTTAAATGATAAATATTTTGGCCCAGCTGTTGAAAGAGATGATACAATCCGCTATGAATGGGCCCGTATTCCGCATTTTTACAATGCCTTTTATGTGTACAAATACGCTACAGGCTATTCTGCGGCAACAGCCATCTCCAACAAGATTCTCAGTGAAGGAGCTCCGGCAAGAGATGCGTATATCCGATTCTTAAAGACAGGAGAAAGCAACCATCCAATTGAGCTGTTAAAGCTGGCAGGGGTAGATATGAGCAGTCCAAAGCCAATTGAACAGGCTATGGAAACCTTTAAAAGCTTAGTGGATGAGTTTGAAAAGCTGGTATAAAAATGAGAATTATCAACGTATTTACAAACGGCACCAATGTGTCGGAGCAAACAAAGGAAATATTAATTAAAAAATTCGAGAAAAATGGCTTTACTGTCCGGGACCAATGCTCCCCGGACAGTGAGCTGCTTGTATGTATTGGAGGAGACGGAGCGTTTCTGCAGGCAGTACATACCTATCACTTCCCTTCGATTCCCATCATCGGCGTCAATACCGGACATCTGGGCTTTTTTCAGGAGATCTCTCCTGAGGAGCTGGATGCTTTTATCTGCGAATATAAAGAAGGACGATATACGCTCCAGAGGCTCAATACGGTACAGGCAACGGTGACAGGCCATGACGGAAAAAAAGAAGTTCACCAAGGACTCAATGAAATTGTCATCAGAGGCAGCCGTTCTTATTCGGTTCATTTGAACATTTCCATCGGGGACAGCCCCATTGAAAAATTCAGCGGAGACGGAATCCTGGTAGCAACATCTGCAGGCAGTACCGCCTACAATTATTCTTTAGGAGGCTCTATTGTAGATCCGCGTATCCGGCTGCTGCA
>CAUEYG010000102.1 GCA_959021945.1 uncultured Eubacteriales bacterium
CAAGGAAATACCTCAACAGGTCAACCATTATTACGGAACCATTATCTATGGAAATGTTAGTGGCTCCCAAATCATTTCGGGTAACAATAATTCTGCGACTTATACTGCTGCCGCAGTATCTGATGTTATAAAGGAAATCCGTGAGTCACTGGAACAAGAAAAGATTTCCGTAGAAGATATGGAGAGTGCGCTCGAACTGCTGGATGAGATTTCCGACAAGCTCGAACAAGGCAAGAAACCCAGTATCATCAAAGCGGCCCTGACTGGACTGAAAGAATTTGCGCTGGCCGTAGGTGCAAATGTTACTGCAGCGCTGATAGCTACAAAGATACAAGGGTTGTTCTAATTTTGTTTTATCGAAGGGCTTAGTTATGGAAGACTATAACGAAGAGTTAACAGAACTGGTAGAGAGCTTAATTCGTACCGGTCGAGAAGACGATTGGTGGGACTTCAAAGAATGCCATCACGAAGATAGAGCTGCATTGTTGCATGATATCATTTGTCTTGCAAATAATCGAGCAGATCGAGACACCTACTTAATTATGGGAATCCGCGATAAATCATTTGAAATCATAGGAGTAGAGAATGATTCCAACCGGAAGAACCAGCAAAACATAGTCGATTTTTTAAGCACAAAGAATTTTGCAGGACAAATCCGTCCCCGTGTTGAAGTGCGTACCATTCAATTAGAGAAACATGAAATTGATGTGTTTATTATCAAAAACACAACTGATGTTCCCTACTATCTGGTGGAAAGCTATACAGATACTAAATATAGACCGGAGCCTCCCAAGAAAAGAAAAACCGTACAGGCATTTCATATTTACACCAGGGTAATGGATAATAACACGCCGATAGATAAGAGCGCTGATGTTCATGATGTGGAATATCTATGGAAAAAGCGCTTTGGCTTGCTACAGACACCATTGGAGCAAATCAAAATTTTTCTTCGCCAGCCAGAAGAGTGGACTGAAGAAAACTCCTGTTATTATCACAAGTTGTTTCCGCAATATACCATTGCTATCGAATATGAGGAAGATGAAGATGGCTTCAATAAAAACGGCCATCGTTCGTTCTATCATCATTTACAGAGCGATACATCAGCATATTATGGCACATTAAAGATATACCATTACAGCACCCAACTTTTTTCTTGCCAAATCACTGCCCTTGATGGTTATAGAATGGTTGCGCCGTGCCCTGAAATGAAGTTTATCCCATATCGCAATTATGGTGATCCGAACATTTGTCTAAGGTACTATGTAACTTCTGGATTGAAGTATTTGTTGTTACGCTTTTTGGAATACCACATCGGTAACGCCAACGGTCATGAAGCACAATATGCGACCCAACGCCTGTTGGATGTTATTCTTTTATTTGAGAGCGATGAAGATGTCGAAGATTTTGCCATTTATGTTCATCGTCATTTAGGCTCGTTCGATGACAAGCTTTCCAAACAACGAGAGCCGTGCATTGTAAACGAAACAGATATTGCAAAAAAAGCGCTGGCAGAGGAAATTCGTTACAGCTTGGCGCTTAAAGAGATGCAACCTGCATGGGAGCAGTTTAGAGTTGAAAATGAATAGACTGAAAGAGGTGGGATATAAGTGGGTGAAGCGTATTATATTTTTACAGACGAGGCCGGTGCATACAATAAGCGCCCGTCGGAACCGTTTCGCCGTAGCCACCCTTTCTACATAAGAGCTAATGTTCGTCTATCTGTAAATGACTATCGCATATTTCAGCAAGAAATTCAGGAACTCAACGCCAAATATGGAATCCCAGTTGGCGAAGAAATCAAATGGTCTGACTTATGGGAAGTTTGCAAAGGAAAATACCGGGCTGATTTTCTGAAATCCTTTACCCCAGATAAAATCAAAGGGTACTACCGCCATTTCTTCAACCGTGTGGCGGACAAGCCTTCTTTGCTGTTCATATTTACCGTAACCTGCATATACACTCAACCATGTTATCAAGCGGAAAATGAGGTGCTGAAATTTCATATGCAAGAGGCATTTCAGCGAATCCAGATGGATAGCCAACCCGATAGTTTTGCTACAGTGATTATGGATGAGCTAAATCAGGATAAGGTTAAACACCTCAAAGATGCCTGTCATCGAATGATGGTGGAAGGTGACTTTGTGAAATACAAAAATGTATATCACGGTGTGCTGACAGAGTGTAGTTCTCAAAGTGTGGGAATTCAGTTGGCGGATTATGCTGTAGGGATAATGAATGGCTATCTCCGTAAGCATCTCATGAGCCGAGGGGACTACACATTTGCTACAGATCTTTATGCTGAATTTATATCGCCTAATTTAAGAAAGCATGCAAACGGAACGATAGTTGGTTATGGGGTTCGAGAAGTTCCTCGGGACTCTTCCATACGGCAAGTTTTGATACAGCTATTTAATTAGGCATATGATACCTTACTCCTCGATATAAAGGATAGGGGCAGTTACCGAGTAAACCTCGGCAACTGCTCATTCACAGATTTATTTTCTAAAAACCGGGAGAAAGTGGTTGTTGTAAAATTGCAATGATCACGCTATAGGCAGTAACCAAAAGTGTATACAGAAATGTGAGGTGACCAGATGGCAGAAAGAAAAATCCGTGCTGGGTACTACCGGCGGTATGACGGCAAGGTGGTCTATGTAGTCTCTCTGGCCACCGACGCCGACACCGGCGAGGAAAGTGTCATCTGGACCACCTACCCCTTTGCAACTGTCCCCAGATACTACACCTCCAGCAAAAAGTCCTTCTGCGCTTTTATCGAAGTGAACGGAGAACGGAAAGCTAAGTATAAGCGAATGCTCAATATGAAGATCTCAGGGGAAGCCATAGAGCGGCTGGAGGAAGAGGGCTTTCGGGGACCGGTTCGTAAACGAAAAAAATGGCAACTGGATGAATCTTATGACTCCCGAGATTATCAGCAATCTCTTACCTACTACGCATACGCAAAAGATCTCTGTGAGCACTACAACTTCGACCGGAACAAATATCGCCTCTGCGTAAAGGAAAAGAGATTCGTTGCCATCACTAAAAGTGACTTCGCCAAACTGAAAGAGGACCTGCAGTTTCTGGACAATGTCCTGAAAACGGTGCTGGTTACATACCAGGGCTATTTCCGGGAGCGGTTCGTGGATGGCCTGTCCATTCGCAAGTACGCGGAAGCCCATCAACTGAACCGTGGCAGCGTGGACTATCAGCAAAAGAAATTCTTCTCTGCTCTGGCCTCTCTGCTGAAAGAGCGGGACGAGGCGGAGGGAATATGCCGGCTGCTGAAACCAGCACAAAAGTAAATAATCCAACCTCAAACGGAGTGTCTGCGACAAAGCAGACGCTCCGTTTTTCTGTCAAATGTATGTCAGTGGGATGTATTTTCCCCAATACAAGTAGAGAGACAACTCGGACACCATCCAAAGGATATGTCAAAACTATGTCACATGCAAATGTTTGCGGCTAAAGAAGTAGAGGGAGTTTTAAGAAGGAGATGGTCAACATGAGAGAATCTGTCTACAAGAACTACGGTGAGGCAAAGGTGCCGGGCGTATCACTGTCCAGTAGGTATGGACTCATGCACCAACCAGGCTTTCCGGTACTGCGCGTGGGCAGCCGCATGGTGGTGCCGAAAGAAAAGTGCATTCAGTGGATGGAGGAGCATACGGGAGGTGCTATATGAAGTTCCAACAGTGGCCCAAACGAGATCCCGACAAAAACTATTTCAAGGTTCCCAATGAAGTATTTCACATCGGTCTCAGTTACCCGGAGATCTCCATCTACTGCTATCTGCTGAGCATCGAGGACAGAGAAACCTACCAGTGCTACCCCAGCTACAAAACCATCGGCAAGGCGCTGGGTATGAGTGAGAACACCGTGAGTAAGTATGTGCGCAGCCTGGAGGAGAAAGGTCTCATCCGCACCGAGCCGACGATGGTGCGGAGCAAAGACGGCAGGCCCCTCAACGGGAATCTGCTCTACACCATTCGTCCGATCCAGGCGGCAATCGAATTGTTCTACGAGCGGCAGTTCCAGCAGCTGGAGGAGGATACCGCCCGTCAGAGAGCGGCGGAACGCCTCGCAGAATTGGCCCGTGAAAGCCCCCAGACCGCCCTATGTGCGCCTTTCGGAGCGGAAGCGAGTCCCCAGTGCCGACCCGGGGTTGGAGGCCCAATTTGACCCAGGCCGTCCGCAGATGCTCGTGAGCCCTCGGGAATGTGTACAGATGTGAAAAAGATGCAACTTTGTACACACTTTGGGCCTTCTCGGCTGCCCGCAGGTGTCCGAAAATCCGTGAGAGTGTGTACAGATGTGAAAAAGATGCAACTTTGTACACACTTTGGGCCTTCCCGGCTGCCCGCAGGTGTCCGAAAATCTCCAGGAGTGTGTACAAATATGAGAAAGATGCAACTTTGTACACACTTTGGGCCTTTCCGGCTGCCCGGAGGTGTCCGAAAATCCGTGAGAGTGTGTACAGATGTGAGGAAAGCGAAACTTTGTACACACTTTGGGCCTTCTCGGCCGCCCACAGATGCTCGTGAGGCCTCGGGAGTGTGTACAAATATGAGAAAGATGCAACTTTGTACACACTTTGGGCTGCCCGGCGAGCCCGCAGATGCCCAGCTCAACGAAATGTAATTTTTTGTAAAAAATATAAGGAAAAAGCTTGCAATCATATGTAAAAAAATGTAAAATAAAAATAACACAAAAGTAAACGCAAAAAAACTAAAAATTTCAATATGGAAATATCCTGGTATTGAAAAGCGTTATTACAATGGGAGGCATTTACAATGAATCAAGCTGACAGATATTTGCCCTATTTATTGAAACAATACTATCGTTTACAAGAGCTTCAAAAGAAAGAATTAAGCAAACTGCCTCCAGGTCAGCTGTCTATGCGAAAATCGGAAGGGAAAAATTGCTATGTGCAGGTAATACCGGCAAATGCAGATGGAAAACGGGTACGCCGGGGTATTACAAAGGATAAGGTGATGGTTCAGGAATTGGCTCGCAAAAAGTATTTGCAGAAATCGCTGCAGTTTTTGGAAAACAATATTCCTCTGCTGGAAAAGCTAGTTGCCATTCATAAGGCGCCTACTGCCGAAAATATTATAGAGGCTTTGTCAGCTACACGGGCACAGTTGCAGCTTACGGAAGAAAGCTTTCTGCCCAAAGAAAAGCAGCAAAACCAATGGGCTGATGCTGACTTTGAACAGAGCACCTATAACTTGTCAGAGAAAAAGCATATAACAGCAAGAGGGCTAAAAGTCCGATCAAAATCAGAAGTTATCATTGCAGAAAAACTTGATGCTTACAAGATTCCGTTTCGCTATGAACAAATGGTGCATATTGAAAACCAATCCCTTAGCCCTGACTTTGTTATTCTCAAAAAGGAGGAACTGGTTTACTGGGAGCACTGTGGATTAGTAACAGATCCTCAATATATGAAGCACCACAAGTGGAAACTGCAGATGTATGAAAAGGCCGGCATTGTACCCTGGAAAAATTTGATCGTGACGTATGATGATGAAAACGGTAATCTGGATGCCAGAATCATCGAATCGGAAATTATAAATAAGCTTCTATAGGCTGAAAACAGCTAGAAAGCGCCTATCTCGTGAAAATTCAAAGAAAAGGAAAAGGATTATGAAAGTTGATGTATTAGTAGCCGAAATCGGCTCCACAACCACTGTTGTAAATGCATTTAAAGATATAGATACAGAGCATCCGGTGTTTTGGGCTCAAGGCCAAGCCCCTACATCTGTTGACGAAGGCGATGTGCGGATTGGACTGCAGGGAGCCATTGACGACCTCTGTAAAAAACAGGGTATTGATGCCTTGGAATATGATGAAATGTTGGCAACCTCTTCGGCTGCAGGAGGGCTGAAAATGACGGTTCACGGTTTAGTTTACGATATGACAGCCAGAGCAGCCAAAGAAGCTGCTCTGGGAGCCGGCGGCATCATCCATTATGTGACCGCAGGAAAATTGCGGCGTACGGATATTGCAAAGATAAAGGAGATTAATCCAAACCTTATTTTAATTGCCGGAGGTGTTGATTATGGTGAACGCGATACAGCCATTGATAATGCGGAAATGATACGAGGAATGGGCCTGAAGGTTCCTGTAATCTATGCCGGAAACTGCGAAAATCAAGAAGAAATGAAACTAATTTTTGATGAAGAAAGCGGTCAAAAACTTTATAATGTGGAAAACGTGTATCCAAAAATTGACGACCTCAATGTGGAACCCTGTAGAAAAGTTATCCAGGATGCCTTTGAAGAGCATATAACAGGCGCCCCTGGAATGGAGCATGTCA
>CAUEYG010000103.1 GCA_959021945.1 uncultured Eubacteriales bacterium
GCCGCAGCATCCTCATAAAAACGGAGTCGGATTATGATAAGTTTGACGCTGTCTTTGCCGAGTATTTTAAAAACATCCAAACCCCGGAGGACTTGCCTCAGGAGTTTTGGCAGTGGCTCAAAGATGGTGAGCGGGAACGGGATATTAATGACAAAGGCGACGGAGATGACTTTTTACGTGAGCTTGACGAACTGCTGCAGATGTTTTACGTGCGCATTGAAGAGCAAAAAGAAAAGCACCATGGAGGAAACTACTGGATTGGAACAGGCGGCACCTCTACTATGGGAAGAGGCGGCTATAATAAGCAGGGCATTCGTGTAGGCGGACATGGCCGTCATAAATCAGCGGTTCAGGTTGCAGGAGAACGGCACTTTCAAGATTTTCGGCAGGATAATATTTTGGACATCCGCCAGTTTCAAATGGCTTTTCGAAAGCTGCGCCAGTATTCATCCCGGGTAGAGGGAGAAAAGACAGAGCTGGATGTTGATCAGACAATTGATAAGACCTGTGAAAATGCAGGTATGCTCAATCTGGTTTACGATAAGCCAAGGAAAAATACGGTTAAGGTGTTGCTGCTCATTGATTCAGACGGTTCCATGCTGCCTTACAGCAGGCTTTGCAACCAGCTGTTTCAGGCCCTGCGCAAAGCAAACCATTTTAAGGATCTGAAAGTATATTATTTCCACAATTGTATTTATGATAATTTGTACAATACTCCTCTTTGTAAGCGGGGAGACTGGGTGGACACCAACTGGGTGCTATCAAACTTGGACAGTGAGTATAAAGTTATCTTAGTGGGAGATGCGGCAATGGCCCCATCAGAGCTTTACCGAAAAGGTGGGAACTCTGTTATCGGTTTGTGGAACCAGGAGCTGGGCATTGACTGGCTGAAAAAATTTAAACGCCGCTATAAAAAACAGATTTGGCTGAATCCCATCAGGGAGCCGGAGTGGGAATGGACTTATGGAGCTCAGACTATTCAGGCTGTAGGAGAAGTATTTCCTATGTTTGAGCTGACTCTGGACGGACTGGAAAAAGGAATAAAAAAATTATTGGTGCGCTAGGGTCAGGCAACCGTCGGGCCCATCAGGCCCAGCTGGGCCCAGTGGCTGAAAAAACGGAGAAACAGGATTTGTTATATCTTTTCTCCGTTTTTTCTTAAAAAAGATACAAAACTTGTGGGCTCGAGGAGCCGAAAATGGGCCATTTTCCCCTGGCAAGGCAATTTTGCGGAAAAACGGGCCCTGGAAGGGGAAACTTTTGTACCTTTTTTGCCTAAATTCTAATAAAAGATACAATTATGGCTGAAAGTATTGTTTTATACATTTGTTAATGTGTCCGAAATGGAGGGGCTGGTCTTTCGTTTCATAAGTCATGATCAGATTGATTCCAAGATAATATCCATGGGAAGCATAGTCAGTCAGCTTTTCCATGGTTTTACAGGCATAATCCGCCGCATCTATTTGCCCGAAATGTTCCCAGTAAATCAAGAGTCTATGGACAGGATGCACAACACAAAAATCCGGTGCTGCTTTCTTTTTTCCCAGGGTAATGATCGGCTCATAACGAAAGTGAAGATGATTTCGTTCCAATATAGTAGCAATATCCGCCTCAGCTTTAGAGCGAGTCAGCAAGCCTCCTTCAGATCGATATTTTAATGCTTCCGGGTAAAGGGTATTTTTCTCATAGGGCTCTCTTTCCCAGGCCTCTGGGTCAAAATCGCCGGGAAGACTGATCGGACTGAAATCAAAAGTGTGGTAATGCTCAGGTAAAGAGCTGCGGATGGCATTGGGATCATAAATCTGAAACTTTTTTAAAAATTGCTTCAAACAGAGACAGTTGCTTTTTAAAATAGGAAGCGCTTTTTTTAAATGCTGTCTTGTTATTAATTGCGTGATAAGTGAATCTCTGTCAGGAACATCCTGGGAAATAGGTAGTTGATAGCACTGACTCTTTTCACGGACAACCCTGTAAAGATAACCGTTTTTGCAGGGTAGATATCCCCGGGGAAGATGATCATCCAGTGATTCTAACTGGCGAAGCAGATTCCTTTGGCGCTGAAATTCTTTCTGTAATTCTGAGTACAATGTTAATTGCCTGTACATAATTACCTCCCATATAATGTAAATTAATTACATTATATGAAATAATAGTAAAATAAGCAATGGTTTTTATGCACCTTTGAATTTTTATTGCTAGGCAAGAATCTGATTTGCCCATCGGGCCCAGTGGCTGAAAAAACGGAGAAACAGGATTTGTTATATCTTTTCTCCGTTTTTTCTTAAAAAAGATATAAAACTTGTGGGCTCGCAGAGCCGAAAATGGGCCATTTTCCCCTGGCAAGGCAATTTTGCGGAAAATATGCCGATTCAAAATGGGATTCATGATATAATAAAGGTCATTACAAGCAAAGAGGAGGGGGGAAATATGGATCTGAGCAAAGATTACGCTCTGTTTTTGGAAGCTATTACAGGCCTGATGGTAATCGACAAAAAGGGGAAAGTCGTGTACATGAATGAGCAGTGCGCTGATTACATTAAGGTGGACCGGGAAAAATCCATAGGAAAAAATGTGATGCAAGTGTTCCCCACATCAAAAATGCCCAACCTTTTGAAAGGCCCAAACAAATTCAATACAGATTTTTATTTTCAAGACGGGCGGATGAGCGTCAGCACACAGGCGCAGCTACGAAAAGACGGAGAAATTGTAGGCGTCCTGGAATACGATATGATTCAGGATATTGACGCCCTAGACGACCTTTTTTCCAAGTATGCGGCAACCTTAAAAGAAGAAATGGCCTATTTCCGAGAGCAAGTGCGAAATTTTAAAAGCACCAAATATTCCATTCACAATATCCTGGGTTCTTCCCAAAAAATAAAGGCCCTGAAATACCAAATAGAATTGGCGGCCACTTCCAATTCTACGGTTCTCATCTGTGGTGAAACCGGTACTGGAAAAGAATTGGTGGCCCATTCGATACACAATCTCAGCACCAGAGCCTTTCACAATTTTGTAAAAGTAAATGCAGCAGGCATGGCCGAATCCCTCATTGAATCAGAACTGTTCGGCTACGAAGAGGGGGCCTTTACCGGAGCCAGAAAGGGAGGAAAAAAAGGAAAATTTCAACAAGCGGATCAGGGAACCCTATTTATTGATGAAATCAACCAGATGCCCATGTCTCTTCAGCCCAAGCTGCTCAGAGCGCTCCAGGAAGGCGAAATCGCCCCAGTAGGAAGTGAAGAGGATATTACGGTAAATGTGAGAACCATAGCAGCAGCCAATGAAGACCTGAGAGAGCTGGCGGCAAAGGGAGCATTCAGAGAAGACCTTTATTATCGCCTTAATGTATTTCCCATTAATGTGCCTCCCCTGAGAGAGCGAATGGAGGATATCCCCGAGTTAGTGACCGCCAAAGTAAAAGAACTAAACGGTGAGCTGGGGAAAGATATTCAATCTATTGATCCGGAGGTATACCAGAAACTGCGGGAATACGACTGGCCGGGCAACGTACGGGAACTGTACAATCGAGTAGAGGCTGCTATGAATTATGCCCAAGGAGACGCGCTGCATTTGGAACATTTTAACCTGAGAGCGGACAACAGCAATATTAACCTGGAAGAACTGGACCGTTTTGACAATCCTATTGAAGCAATTAAAAAAGAGGCGGAACGAAAACTGATTAACGAAGTACTAATGCGGTTTGACTATAACAAAAGCAAAACCGCAGAATACCTAAAAATATCAAGACCTTTGTTGTACCAAAAAATGAAACGGCTAGGAATTGAATTGTAAGTATAATAAAACAGTGTAAGCAAAAAAAGACAATTGTTTTGACGAAAAAGAACGAAAAACAAGGATTTTTACAAAAAATGAATTTGGCATATATTTTGCTATATTTATAAAGGCAGGGAGAAAACTATGGATAAAAAAAGCTGGGAGCAGTTTGAAGCCTGTTTTGAACAGATTCCCGGGCTCATTATGATTGACACAAAAGGAATTGTAACTTATGTCAACGAGCAGTGCGCTGTCTATTTTCAAATGGAAAAACAAGACATACTGGGCCGCCATATTTTACAGGTCTTTCCCGACTCTAAAATGATAGACGGACTAAAGCTGGACAGCCCTGATCTTGTTTTCTACAACTCAAATTTGGGAATTGGAATTTCTGTACATGTGCCGCTGTATGAAAATGGCAGAAAAATCGGACTGATGGAGTATGATGTGGTACAGCATTCCCAGATGCTGTATGAACTTTCTAATGAATACAGCCGGTTTTTAGATCAAGAGCTAAAATCACTGACAAACCAAATTATGAAAATGGAAGGCACAAAATACACCATCAGCAACCTGATAGGCCGTTCAAGGGCTATGACACAGCTGAAACAGCAAATTGTTTCCACTGCCAGAACCTCTTCTACGGTAATCATTACCGGGGAGACGGGCACAGGGAAAGAACTGGTGGCCCATGCAGTCCACAATCTGAGCGGAAGAAGAAAAGAAAGGTTTGTCAAGGTCAACGCCTCCTCCTTCCCCGAGGCATTGGCAGAATCAGAACTCTTTGGATATGAAAGAGGCTCCTTTACAGGAGCAAGAAAAGAAGGAAAAAAAGGCAAATTCGAATTGGCTGATAAAGGCACCCTCTTTATTGACGAAATCAACCAGATGCCCCTGCTCGTACAGCCAAAGCTGCTGCGGGTCCTCCAGGAAAGAGAACTGGACCGAATCGGAGGAGAAAAACCGATTCCAATTGACGTGCGTATCATAGCCGCATCCAACGAAAACCTAAAGGACCTGATAAAAGAAGGGCGGTTTCGCGAAGACCTGTATTATAGGCTCAACGTAATTGAATTGGAAGTCCCGCCACTGAGAGAACGCCTTGAAGACTTGGAAGCTATTGCCCAATCTGTAATTCAAGAATTAAATGTGCAATTGGGATTGTCCATAACCGGCATTGACGAAGAGACTCTGAAGCTGCTAAGAGAGCGGGAGTGGCCGGGCAATGTACGGGAACTGCGAAACGCCATTGAACGGGCCATGAATTTTGCTCAGGATAATATGCTTCATATTGACGATTTTGACCTTGCGCCTAATGACATGCAATTAGGGGGTTTGGGGCTGCCTGCAGCGAAAGGGCAGCGGCTCATTGACCAGGCCCGAAACAAAGCGGAAAGAGAGGTCATTATAAAAGTCTTAGCGCACTTTAACAATAACAAAAGCAAGACAGCGGCTTATTTAGGAATCGCACGGCCGCTGCTGTACCAAAAAATGAAACGGTTAGGCATTACATAAGATGGAATATGGAGGTAAAAAATGAAGCTTACAGTAAAAGAACAAGAACGACTGCTCATGTTTAATGTGGCAGAAGTCTCAAGGAGACGATGGAAACGAGGAGTCAAGCTAAACTATGTAGAGGCCATGGCCATTATTTGTGATGAACTCTTGGAACGGGCCAGAGAAGGCAAAGATACGATCTACGATCTGGTGGAACTGGGTTCTAAAATTCTCACAGAAGAAGATGTAATGGAAGGCATCCCCCAGCTAATGCCCATTATTCAACTAGAAGTCATGTTTCCTGACGGAAACAAGCTGGTTTCCGTACAAGACCCAATTCGCCTGGAAAAAAGAGAGGAAGCCGTTCCCATGACAGAGCTGGTTTCCATGAACGGATAAGGAGGTTTCCATGAAATATCAGATCGGACAAATCATCTTTGCCAAAGACCCCATTGTTATCAACGAGGGCAGAGATACAGTAGAATTAATCGTAAACAATACGGGAGACCGGTCCATTCAAGTATGCTCCCACTACCACTTTTTTGAAGCCAATATGGCCCTGAAATTTGACAGAGAAAAAGCATTTGGATATCGTCTGGATATCCCTGCAGGCAATGCAGTTCGCTTTGAGCCAGGTGAAGATAAAAAAGTAACCCTGGTAACTTATAAAGGAAGGGAACATTTGTATGGATTTATGGGAATGACCATGGGCGATATTCATGATCCCCAGGTCAAAAAAGCAGCAATTGAGAAAATGAATGCAAAAGTAAGGGAGAGTGAGTGAGATGGCAATAACATTATCCAGGCAGGAATATTGCGATATGTACGGGCCTACAGTAGGTGACAAAATTCACCTTGCAGATACAGGTCTCATAGCAGAAATTGAAAAGGATTACGCTGCAAATTGCTACGGAGATGAAATGCTCTTTGGCGGCGGGAAAACAGATCGGGATGGCATGGGCAACATGGACGCCAAAAAAACCGACAAGGCGGTGTTCACCGTATGCGCCCAAAAGCCAGTTATCGAC
>CAUEYG010000104.1 GCA_959021945.1 uncultured Eubacteriales bacterium
TAAAAAAGTGGATAAAAGCATGCTCCGGTATTGGAGGGCTGAGAGAAAAACGATTCTTTTTCTGGGACAAAATGATTATGAATCAGGGATGAACCCCTATACAAGAAAAAGCAAAAAATACCATTCGCCTATCTTTTCCTCAACCATGGAAGCTCTGGAATATTTAAGGGCAATATCGGAAAAGCAGGATTGGAATTTGATTTACAAACCGCATCCTCTGGTTGAGTCCATTTGCCAGCGAAGAAATACAAACATGAATAATATTGACGTTGTTACAGATGTTGATATCAACCATTTAATCGACAAGGTGGACTTAGTAGTAACCATCTTATCACAAGGCGCTTATACGGCGTTAATCCGTAAAAAACCAGTATTAATGCTGGGCTATTGTCAATTGAGAGGAAAAGGATGCACTTATGAGGCTTTTAAAAAACACCATATTTGTAAAACGATCCATAAAGCGCTAAAACATGGATATACGAGACAGCAGCAGACTTTATTTGAACAGCATACAGCCCAGTTATTAAAGTACTATCTATATGATGATTGCTGTGAACGAACGCTGCGTTTTGGGAAAGTAATGGAAACATGGGAAAAAAAACAAGAAAGCAAAAATACAAACAAATATGCAAGCGCACAGGAGATCTTATAATTTCGGCAATTATGCTTGCTGTGCTATGGCCATTAATGCTTACTGTAACCATTGCTATCCGCACCAGCGAGCATGCACCAGCGATCTTTACACAGCAGCGGTTGACAAAAGACAGGCGTGTGTTTACCTTGTATAAATTCAGGAGCATGGTGCCGGGCACAGAGGAGGATTATTCACTGACACTGGCAGAAGACCCAAGAGTTACTCCCATAGGAAGAATTATCCGCAAGTACCGAATAGATGAACTGCCTCAACTGTTTAATGTGCTCCGAGGTGAAATGAGCCTGGTAGGTCCAAGGCCGGAGCGTCCTCATATAGCCCACAAAATCGAAAAGGAACTTCCTGCGTTTTCCTGCCGCCTTCAGGTTAAAGCCGGCCTTACCGGATATGCACAGGTAAAAGGAAATTACGCTACGCCGTCAGAGGAAAAACTGAAACTGGACCTGTACTACATGGAACACTTTTCCCTTTGGCTGGATCTTAAAATATTGGTTCAGACTGCAGGCGTTATTTTACAGCCTGAAAAAGCAAAAGGACTGGAGACCGAAGGAAATGAATATTTTAGTAATCACAGCGGTTAGCGGGTTTTTACCGGAATTTGAACTGCCTAATATCAGGCTCCTGCAGAATATGGGATATACCGTACATTACGCATCAAACTTTGAGAATCCAGTTTATCATTGTGACAAAACAGTGTTAGAAAAGCAAGGTATTATCTGCCATCCGATTTCCATACAGAAATCCCCCGGAGCCCTCAAGAAAAATTACAAGGCTCTGAGACAGACCAAGGAATTGATTAAAACCTGGGATATTCAGGCCATCCATTGTCACAACCCTATGGGTGGAGTAATTGGAAGACTTGCAGGTGCTGCTGGAGGAAGAGAAATCTACTGTATTTATACAGCCCATGGTTTCCATTTCTATGAAGGCGCGCCTAAAAAGAACTGGATTTGTTTTTATCCGGCGGAACGAATTTTGGCAGAGTTTACAGATGAAATGATCTGTATCAATCAAGAGGATGAAAGGCGGGCAAATAAGTTTTCTTTGCGCAACCATGGTCTTGTCAGCAGAATTCCTGGAACCGGACTGGATTGCAAACGCTTTCAGCCGAATTCTCTTGTGCGGCAGCAAATGCGGGCTGAGCTTTCTCTTTCGCATGAGGATTTTGTATTTCTTTCTGCAGGAGAGCTCAATAAAAATAAAAATCATGAAACTGTGATAAAGGCGCTTTTTTCTGTCCGGGAACCGCATATGAAATATTTCATATGCGGTGAGGGACACAGACGAAAAAAATTGGAACAGCTCATCAGAAAACTGGGACTCCAAAACCAAGTTTTTTTGTGGGGCTATCAGGAACAAATAGAAAGATATTACCAATGCGCAGACTGTTTTGTATTTCCTTCTATCAGAGAAGGCATGGGGATGGCTGCTCTTGAGGCTATGTCCTGCGGCCTGCCTCTTATTGCAGCAGACAACAGAGGCAGCAGAGAATATGCGGGACAAAACGCCATCCTATGTCAGGCAAAGAACGAAGGAGAATATAGCGCTGCCATGAAAAGGGTCTTTCACGACAATATCCTCAGACAATCTATGGGAAACAACAGCTATCAGATGGCCCGGCTTTTTTCCCAGGAAAAAACAGAATTGATTATGAGACAGGTCTATGAAAGGATGGACAGGGCTCTCAGAAACAACGAAACGAAATACCTTCTCAGTAGGTGGTGACCTTAATGTTAGACACACGAAAAGATCACGTACCGGCGATTTCTGTCGTCATGGGCGTATATAACCAATACAGCAGAGAGGAACTGATGACAGCAGTTTGTTCCATATTAGAACAGTCCTTCTCTGATTTTGAATTCATTATCTACGATGATGGCAGCGACAGAGAACCAGCACAGCATTTAGAAGCCCTGCAGAGCCTTGATAAACGAATTCGGGTTATTCGACAAGAGGAAAACAGGGGCCTGGCCTTTTCTTTGAACTGCTGCATCAAGGAAGCAAGAGGCCGGTATATTGCCAGAATGGATGCAGATGATATTTCTCTTCCAACTCGGCTGGAAGAAGAATTTCAGTTTTTAGAAACCCATCCGGAGTATGATTGGGTAGGGTGTAATGCCAGAGTTTTTGAAAAAGGGGAGTCCTGGGGAGTACTGGTTATGGCAGAAGAACCTAATCAATATAACTTTCTTCCTTTTTCCCCTTACATTCATCCTACTGTTATGTACCGAAGTGATATTTTTCACCAGGGGAACCGTTATGAAGCTACACGCATGACGCGGCGATGCGAAGATTACGAATTTTTTATGTGGCTGTACCGCAATGGATTTCGCGGTTACAATATGCAGCAGATTTTATTTTTATATCGGCAGGGGAGAGATGTGTACAAGCGGCGCAAGGCCATCAGCAGATTGATGGAAGCAAGAGTGCGAGCTAAACACTTTCCTCATATGAATTTGCCGAAATGGAAGGTTTTTCTCTATACATTAAGACCTTTGGTGGCACTGTTAATCCCTTATCCCATTACTGCTGCCTATAAAAAGAGACGTTTACAGGAGCGGGAACATGAAAACAAGTAACGAACAGAAGATTTACCAGGAAGTATTTGCGCCTATTGTCATTCTTTTTGCTGAATGGGTACTGGAGCAGGCAGTAAAAAGTAGAAAAAAAAGGCTGTATTTCCTTGCCAGAGACGGGTTTCAAAGCTATCTGGCTGCTAAAAAGATCGCAGAACAGCGTCAGCTTCCTGTGGAATGCAAATATCTGGAAGGCTCCAGATATGCATGGAGGCTTCCTGAATATCATCTGCTGGGAAATGATGAGGCTATAGGAAGATTGTGCACAGGCGGAATAGACGTGACGTTACGAAAAATGTTAAGACGGGGAGGCCTGACCCAAGAGGAAATACATATCGTAGCAGACAGTCTTTCTTTGAAAGAGGATCTGGACAGAAAGCTGACTTATACACAAACCAAGGCTCTGGAACCTGTTCTCTCCAAAAGCCGGAAATTGAAATCTTTTTTAGAACACCATTCCGTTGCAGCCTATGAAAATACCATTGCTTACTTTAGGCAGGAAGGTCTCTTTGACCATTTGCAATATGCCATAGTAGACAGCGGATGGACAGGGTCTGTGCAACAAACCCTGTCAAACTTGCTGCAGTCAGCAGATTCCCAAAAGAGAAAACTTGAGGGATACTATTTTGGGCTATACGAGCTTCCACAAGGGGCGGAACCTTTCACATACCACACTTTTTTCTTTGCTCCTTACCGTCATATAAAGCGAAAGGCCTGTTTTAGCAACTGTCTGTTTGAAGCCCTGATTTCCGAACCCCGTGGGATGACCATTGGTTATGAGTTCAGAGAAGGAAAATTGATTTCCACGAGAGAAACAGAAAAAAATCCTAACAGCCAGCGTATTGAAAAAAATATAATAGCTTTAAAATCTCTGCTTGCTTTGGATTGCAGAGATCAGATCAACACACTGAGGCATGCCAGCCTTGCGAAAAAAAGGCTGACACAACTCATGTCACATCCAACCGGCGCTGAGGCGGAATGTCTGAGCACTTATCTTTTTTCTGATGATGTTTGGAGTACAGATCAGCAGCATGTAGGAAAAGAATTAACAACATCAGAGATTAGGGAGCACCATGTGTGCAAACGATTTTTACTGATGAAAGGAGTTAGAAAGGGAAGCCTCAATGATAGTGCATGGATTGAAGGTAGCATTGTTAGAAATGGCAAAAATAAGGCATGGCATTTGTGGCATGTCAGATTATACAAAGCTCTAATTTATCTGAGAAAATGGGTAAAAGCCAACAGATCATTTAGAAACCAATTATGGAGAATAAGACAATATGAAGAGAGAATATAAAGAATATTTTTTTCTGCTAAAGGAACTTGTAGGAAGAGAAATCAAGAGAAAATATGCCAGATCTTATCTGGGAATCCTGTGGAGTGTATTGAATCCACTTCTTTCCATGGCAGTGTTATCTCTGATCTTTTCACAAATGTTTGAGCGGTCAATTGAGAACTTTCCTATTTATTATTTGACAGGATTTATTGTTTGGCAACTTTTTACAGAATCCACCAGATCTGCCATGACTGTCCTTGTGGATAATAAGCTGCTTCTTATTAAAGTAAAAATGCCAAAACAGGTGCTGGCATTATCCAGAATTTTTACAGCACTGGCCAATTTTATATATTCTCTCATCGCCTATATGGTAATTCTTTTTCTATTCAGGGTAGAGCCGTCAGTCTCCCTCGTTACATTTCCTATAATTGTGGCTCTGCTGCTGCTTTTTTGCATTGGAATTGGATATATCCTATCCATTGCTTATGTTTTCTTTGGGGATGTAAAACATTTGTATTCTGTACTTTTGACCTTATGGATGTACATGAGCGCACTGTTTTATCCTGTCGATGTACTTCCTGATTATGTACAGAGAATCATAGGCTTTAATCCCATTTATGCCTATGTAGAAGCTGCCAGAGAATGCATTATGTATCAACATTTTCCGAGCATCCTATTGTGGCTCAAAATACTGTTATGGGGGCTTGGGATCTTTTCTCTGGGCCTGTATATTTTTAAGAAGAATGAAAATAAGATCATGCAGCGATTATAGGAGCCATGGAAAAATGAAAAATAAAAAAATCAGATATTTACTATTTCTGCCAGCCTGCATGGTCATCCTTTGTAGTGTGCCTAAGGTGGTTTACTGCGCAGATATTCATTATGATAAAGATCAATACAATGTTGTGATCAGAGAAGACTTTTACATTGGTCTCAATATTGATGAGGAAGAAGATGAAGATATTGATGAATTCAATGTAAAATTGAAATACGATGAAAATATGCTGGAATACGTCCAGGGAGGGACCTCAGGCGGTGACGGGGAGGTAATCATCAATCATACAACAGCTGTTAAAAATGTGAGAAACCTTATTATCTTTCGGTCTTTAGCAGGAGGTGAAACATCTGTTGTCATAGAAAAGGCAGCAGCTGTTAATAAAAATGGGAAGAAGATAAAAAGTATTGCCCGTTCAAAGGTCCCAGTACATATCAGGCTGGACAGGAATGCACTCATAGACAGTCTGTCCATTAACGGTACACTTTTGGAAGACTTTAATCCCCAGGATTCTGTTTATAAATTACAGGTTCCCAACGAAGTTTCAGAATTGGATCTTGATGCTGATCTGAATCGTGAAAGTGCATCCTTAACAGTTTCTAAAACAAAGCTGAATGTAGGAAAAAACACCATATACTTAACAGTAAGAGGCAGCAATGGACCTAATGTCTATACTCTCCATGTAAATAGGGCTAAGCCACCTGCTGGACAAAAAAATCTGCAACAGGAACAGGAGACAGAGGATGCCAGAGGGATTTTATTTTTAATGGCAGGTATTACCTTTGTCATGTTGGCTATAAGTTCCTTTCTCATGCTCTTGGCAAAAAAACGGCAGCGCAATCGAAAACGCACTGCCCGGCAGGAAATGATGAAAAATTATTCAGGACCAGTGCAGGCCAGAAGATCAGGCCGCCCAATTGCCGGCAGGAGCTGTGATACAGGAGAAAAACCTGTAATCTCTGTACGCAATGTGAGTATGCACTTTAAAGTTTCTACGCAGAACGTATCAGGAC
>CAUEYG010000105.1 GCA_959021945.1 uncultured Eubacteriales bacterium
TTGCGGCGAGTGCCGGCGCAAACATCACAAGCCAGTTGGATACGCTGTTTGCACTGTAGGCACAGAATGTCACTGAGGAGATCATTGAGGCTCATGATATGGATAAGTACAGTAACCAAATGACCTCTAATGGGGCATCTAATATCTATCTGATGGCACGAAAAAATGGAATGGCATGTCGTCGGCTGACCAGGAATCCGAATTATAAAGGGTTTGATGATTGGCAGCTTGCCCTTCGGGAGAAAGAACAGAAGGAAAAGGAGGTGCAGAGAATGAATTTTAAGCAGCAATATCTGTGCGGTAAGTGTGATTTTACCTATATAGATGGCTGCGTCGAGCTTTGGCACACCAGAGCGGAGAAAGATTTGGATCTGACAGAGTATCTGGGGCTGACAAAGGAAGAGTATCAGATATTTCTTGCTCAGGGCAATCGGGCGCTGAAGGATATTCTGGACAGCCAGAGAGTTTTCCGGAGATTTTGCATTTACCAGCTTTGCCTGGGTGAGACACAGACGGTACCTTTCGCGTTCAAGCAACTGGATGCACTGCGTAAAGCTGGATATGAACAGCCGCCTGCCGCCGCCTATCAGACGGTATGGAGCGCAGAGGTCTGTTGCCCAAAGGGGCAGAATGACATGGAAGTGCTGGGGCGCCTGTTCCTGGACTTTAATGAGCATTTGCCGGAAGATTACAGAGGCCGTCCGTTGGCTCCATCTGATGTGGTGGAACTGGACTGCCAAGGCAAACGCACATACTTCTATGTGAATGACTGCCGGGATTTTGCGCCGGTACGCTTCTCCCCATTCTTGTGTAAAAGACTTCCGGAGCCTGCTCAAAAACAGGAATGAAGGGATAGGGGTCAGATGCGTATTGCAGAAAAGAAGAAAAGCCAGATTACAGCACTGTATGAGCAGTGCTCCAATCTTCCGGCAGATGTCAGAAGTTGTCTGGAGAATGGCTACTTTACCGTAACGGTACCTCCACCCTGGAACATGAGCAATCAAAAGACTGCGCAGGAGGTGCAGGACAAAATCAAGGAATGGTCAAGGCAGTATACTGGCGTGGTCTGCTACTGTTTTGACAGCTTCAGCACACTTTTATATGTGCTGTGAGCAACACACAATGGCATGGAAAGGGTCATAACGGCCTACTCCATGCCATTTTTTGCGAAAGGAGATTTTACAATGGGTGTTTTTTCAGAAATAGCAATGGAGCAGCAAAACAGTATGTTCGATTCGTCTGCAGCCTTTGAGGATGATGAAGCCTTTGAGCTGGAGGAGATGGAATCTTTGCCTGTGCCGCCTGTAGGTACAGACACTGTCCCAGTATCGGCGGCTTCGGTTTCTGCCGGTGAGACTGCTTTGGCTGATGCAGAGGAGGAACCTGCGGATGAAGTAGCGCCTGCTGGGGAAGAGATGCCTTCCCTGCGGTTTGAATACCTGAAATACTATTTTCCCTTTGTGATGTATGAAGAAGAGGAGCAGGTCATATTGGATAACCTGCAGACTTTTCCCATTGCGGAGTGGAAGGGACTTTCCATGCTGACGGAGCACCAGCGGGATATGATGCGGCAGTCGTTTCTTGGTTCGTATCTGTTTTGCTGGCATCAAAATGAACGGAAAGCTCTGGAACTGTTGGAACAGAATCGTCCGCTCCAGAGAGTCTGCATCTTGCTTTATCGGTATGGTGTGCGGCTGTTTCTGTCAGTAGAGCGCCTGAAAGATCTCCGGTGGATGAAAATGACCGATGTGGGAAAATTCCGCCGGCTGTTGGCTGTATTTGAATATGACGCAGAGGATTTGTCTGCTTTTTTTGACCTCTGGCTGGACAACCATGCCGGACAATATGACCTCAACTGGTTTATCTCCCAGCCACATCCTTTGAGCAAGGAACGGAGGGAAGAAATTTTATGCAACCAACTGAGTTATCTGAATGCTCTGTATGCCGGCCGGCTCCATCTGGATTTTAATGCTGTCCGGCAATTCCAGTTTTCAATTCTCATTTATGCGGTGGAACATAGAAAAAAGCATTTTTTGGAATTGGTGGATCAGAACAGTGAAGTGTTCCTGTCCTTGGGGCGATATTCTCTATTGTTTGAGCCGGGCTTTTGTGAGCACTGTAACATCAATTCCCTGACGCTGAAGAATTTGAAAGCCAGCGATTCTGTGAACCGCAGCGACAGCTTTTTTACGCTTCTGGAAGAAGGGCAGCAGTACACCTTTGAGGAAATGTATCAGCTTTGGCATCAGAAAGAGGTTTATGTCCGGTTATACACTATGCTGACACCTCTTTCCATAGATCAGCGTTTGCTGACACTGCGGCAGCTGATAAAACGGGATCTGGTCAGCCAGTATACAGGAGATGCAGAGTTGGAGCAGCTTGGAAAATGTCTGTTGGAAAGGCCGTTTAGCGAATGGTATCGGGGTTCATTTGGGCATATCTGTGGGCTGACCCGGAGTACTGCCATGAGACTGCTGCAGCACTACGAGCGGCTACAGGCATATATACCAGATTTCACAGCGGAGTCGGACGCAGTATTTGCCCTCAATAATATGATGGCTCTTTTGGAAAGGACGGATTGGAAACAGGTGCGGAAAGATATTCTGACAACAGATGCAGACTGGCTGGATATAAAAGAAAAACTGGCATTTTCGGATGATTTTGTGGAGCAGAACCGGGAGACTGTCACGGAATTTTTACTGCAGGGCGGCGCGGCTATGGTATGCGCTCTCTATGGGGAACTGGACGGGCAGGAGCTGGCTGTTGAAGCGCTGCGACGGATCGTACAGGCTGAATTGATGGGCCAGTTCTATAAACTCAAATATTTTGCCGGTGACCTGCAGCGTGAGATTCGCTACCCTGTCAGCGAGATGCAGGAGAGCCTCTGGAAGAAAAATCTTTCGTTGGCGCGAGGTGCATTTTTGGCAGGGGAGGAGGATGATTTTTACCACACGCTGCAGCTTGGCGAACTTCCTCATAGTACCTGTCTGTCTTACCGTACTGGAAGCCAGAGGGAGTGCCTGTTAGCTGCCTTCGACTCTAATAAGAAGATTGTCCTTGTGAAAAAGGATGAAGCGGTGGTGGCTCGTGCCTGTCTCCGCTTGACAAAGGGTGCATTTCAAAAACCGTCTGCCGTCGATTTTTCTTTTGCTGATCTGTCGCAGGAGAATACGGAGGCCGGAAAATCTGCCGCCGATGAGAAGGCTGTGCTGTTTCTGGAGAGCATCTATACTTTCGGACTCAATGATATTGAAAAAGAGGAAGTAATGAAACTGGCAGTTTCCCTGACAACACAGAAAGCGGCAGAGCTGGGCGTTGTGGCTGTACTTGCAAGACGGTATCTGGGCTGCTATGAACGGGATGAGTATGTGCTTGCACCGTTCTATGTGTATATCTCAAAATCCAAAAACGGATGGCAGTATCTGGACTCTTTAGGCGGAGCGGCATATACCTCAGCAAAAGAGGAGTATGTAGAGCACCCCTTCCTGGTCATGCAGACTGCCATGCATCATGCAGAGGCAAATAGCAGAAATGAGGTGTATTATGAATAATAGGACAATGGCAACAGTTTATGTGAATCAAGATAGCATTTCCGTCAAGACCTGTTCCAGAAAAGGTTGCTCACCGCAGCGCTTTATTATTTTGAAAAAGGAATTGCAGCGGTTGGAGGAGAAAAAGTATTTGATCACCAAAGATATCCATTCCTATGCAGAACTGCGGCTGTGTGATGCAGTAGGCGGTGCCAAAGTGCTGGAGCTTTCCTTCACATGGCTGAAGGATGCTGGCAGAGACAATGTTTCCGGTTATACCGAGCGAGTCAGGCTGCCATATGAGCCGTTTCGCTCATATGCGGCAGGTGAGGAAGAAGTCGCCGATGGAACACGGTGGCGGCTGCTGTCCATTCCGGAACAGAACAGGCCAAAGCTGGAGTTTCACAGCAGGAAGAATCTCAAGGCCGTAGTGGGGAATCCTATCTTGCGGCACAAGCTGGGAAAGTTTCTGGATCAGCATTTTAATTGGTACAACTACGAACGCATCGTCCTGACGGATGATTACCTGCCTTACAGCTTCTTTTTTGAGGGCTACATGGTACAGGGCGCAAAGACTTGCGGCGGAGTAATCCTGCATGGCGAAGAGAACATCCAAACAGCGAAATACGGAATACATACTTAACAGGTTAATAGGCGAACAGAGCCGCAGGTCAGAGATGATCTGCGGCTCTGTTATAATTCACATTTTGGGTATGGATGATATTAAAATTAGGATCAAGATTTTGTGAAAATCATTTTTTACACTACTTGACAACACTTTATATAAAGAATATACTTAAGAAAATATAAGTAGGAAAAGAGGTGAGCACGATGTTATTCGTAAAACGATGCGGTGGCTTTGGCTCCACACAATATTATATTACGAAACATTGTGCGGAGCCTTTTCGGAAAGACAAACTGTAAATCTAGGAAGCTAAGGTAGAAAGTCATACCTTTAGTTTTTTGTACCATTTTTACAGATTGCTTTCCGACAATAAACTATTGAGGTCACAGACAATGTTTTGTTTGTGACCTTTTGTTATGCTGAAATTTAGTTGAGCGAACAAGGGCGCACATATTTGTGTTGCCCTTTGTTTTTTGAAAGGAAGAAAAAATGTTAAACATAACACAGAGTGAAACCATAATGTGTGATACCGTATGGCTTTTATGTCCTATATGTGGGAATAAGACTCGGTGAAAGGTACGAAGAGATACAGAACTTATCAATTTTTCGCTTTACTGCCCAAAGTGTAGACAGGAATCATTGGTAAATGTAAAACAAACTATTCTATCCGTTGTTAGGACAGAATAGCGCACTTCAAAGGAGAATAAAAAATTATGATGAACAAGAAAAAGATATATCCACGCACAGGGGATCATGAAACGATTTATTTGAAAAATGTTATTACTAACCCTAACATCATTGTAGGGGATTACACTATGTATAATGACTTTGTCACTGATCCTACTTTATTTGAAAAAAATAATGTTCTCTATCATTATCCCATTAACCACGATAAATTGTATATTGGAAAATTTTGTTCTATTGCCTGCGGAGCTCGCTTCCTCTTTAATAGTGCAAACCACAGCATGACTTCTCTTTCCACATACCCATTTCCTATCTTTTTTGAGGAATGGGGATTGAATATCAGAGATGTTGCAAAGGCTTGGGACAATAAAGGGGACATTGTCATTGGAAATGATGTTTGGATAGGGTATGAGGCAGTTATTATGGCCGGAGTAACGATTGGAGATGGAGCGATCATTGGTACCCGCGCTGTTGTAACAAAAGATGTTGCTCCATATACCGTTGTGGGCGGTATTCCTGCAAAACCAATTCGAAAACGCTTCTCTGAAGATATTATTTCTGCCTTAATTAAAGAACAATGGTGGAACTGGCCAGAAGAAGTGATTGCTAAAAACTTAGAGGCAATACAAGCAGGTCGTATTGACCAATTAAATATCAATTAAAGGAGCCAGACGCAATGACACAGAGTCAATCACAACAAAACTGTTGGTAATTAGCTCAGTTTTTAGCATTTAACACTTTGGAGAATACGGTGGTCTATGAGGAGCTACTCTGTTTAAGGATACCATAGAAGAAGTAGCGTTACCTGACCATATGATGAAAAGTATTAGAACGACTTGAAGGAGGTGACCTTATGAGCAAGATTCTTGTGTTGTCGGTATCAGATAATGAAGAGTATATTTTGGATAAAATCCTGACTATAATGGAAACGGGAATAGAAATGAAACAGTGTACGTTGGATTCATCCAAGGCTGTAATCACATTTCCGGGGTTAGAGATTCGCTTAAAAGAACGGGCGGTATATCGTAATGAGCAGTTAACCTATCTGACCCATCGTGAATTTGCTATCTTGACTTATTTGGCACATCACCCTGGCTGGGTATTTTCTGCCGGGCAGATCTATGAAGAAGTGTGGGGTGAGGATGGCGAAAACTGCGGAACAGCTGTTGCCAGCGTCATTGGTCAGATCCGTAGAAAACTGACGCCGGATATGCCGAAAGCAGGCTATATCCGTACTGTCTTGGGGAGCGGATACAAATTTGAAGTTCCACAGGATATAGCAGAATAGAACAAATCGAATCTTTTATCTGCGCATACTATGCAGAAGGCGAAAGCGGGAAACCTCTATAGGTCTCCTGCTTTTCCTTTTCTTAAAAATAGAGCGTGATTGTTGAGAATAGGCGTCATATAGGCGTAAAGGATATGTATAAAGCAAAAAG
>CAUEYG010000106.1 GCA_959021945.1 uncultured Eubacteriales bacterium
GGGTCAGGGACTCATAATTGGATTCCAGGCTTTCTTTTACAGTAAACTTTGCGGTCTCATCCTGGCCGCTGCATGCTGAAAAAAGAAGAAGAATGAAAACGAATGCCGAAAAAAGAAAAAGAGAAAAAAAACGTTTCATAATTTTGAAATTCTCCTTGTTTATTATTAAAAATCCTTTATAATAATAGCATATAGTTAACGGCAAAGGTAGGGATTTTAAAGAGATTTCACGAAATCTTAATAATTCCTTTCTAAGGAGATAAAAAGATATGGAAACGAAAAACCTGGTAATTAGAGAGACCGTTTTTGAGGACTGCGAATACTTTGCCAGATGGGAAAGCGATCCGGCATTGACACAATTTTTAAGCTATGACGAAGAACGTACGTACCAAGATGTGGTAGAAGAGTGGGTGCTGGATAAAATGGATCAAACAAAACTTCAGTTTACCATTGTAAGAAAGTCCATCAAAGAACCCATTGGCAGGATTTATATCAGCAGATTAGATCGCCACTGTGATTCTTTGGATATTACGAAGCTCTATATTGCAGGTCAGGAAAACAGACAGATGGGCCTAGGAAGGGAATTGCTGCAGGAGCTGCTGGAATACTGCTTTGTTTTTCTTCACATGGAGAGGGTGACGCTGGATTATTATACAGGCAACAAAGCGGCAGCAGCGCTTTATGAAAAATTGGGCTTTAAAAATGAAGGAATTGCAAGGAACGCTACAAAGAAAAACGGAAAATATTATGACCTGCATTTGATGTCCATGCTGAGGACCGAATTTTTTGAAAACGTGCATGATAAAGAATAATGGATTATAGAAAATGTAAAGAGGATGGTCCGCCGCACAGAATGTGACAGAAGCTGTACGGCGGTTTTTTTGTGCATAATGATCGGGATCCTAGCTGTCTTGCGAAATTTTTCCAATTTTGTCGAAAGAAAAAAACATGTTTTCGAGCTATTGACTTACTATCTAAATCATGTATAATCTTCATGGAACAACCGAACAGGGCACAACATATAGTATGTTGATAAAACGCCGAAACCTATTGAATCTTTAGGGTTCAGAACGATTTACAAGGAGTGAGGGTATGGAGTCATCAATAAAAACAATTGTAAAACGTGACGGAAGAACGGACACGTTTGATGTGGACAAGATTGCGGAGGCAATTTACAGAGCAGCAGCAGCATTAGGGGGAAAAGACAAAGATACGGCCATGTATTTGGCAAAACAAGTAGAACTTTATCTTTCGGAGATTTGTCACAACGATACTCCTACTGTAGAACAGATACAAGACGCAGTGGAAAAAGTGCTGATCGAAAATGGGCATGCGCGAACTGCTAAGGAATTTATTTTGTACCGGGCAGAGCGGACAAGGGTAAGAGATATGAATACTCGCCTCATGAAAATTTATGAGGATCTTACCTTTAAAGATGCGGCGGAAAACGATATTAAGAGGGAAAATGCCAATATCGATGGGGATACAGCCATGGGCACAATGCTCAAATATGGCTCCGAAGGCTCCAAGCAATTTTATGAAATGTTCGTATTAAAGCCAGAGCATGCTGCGGCTCACCGCAGCGGTGATATCCATATTCACGATTTGGATTTTCTGACACTTACAACAACCTGCTGTCAAATTGACATTGAAAAACTTTTTAGAAACGGTTTTTCTACAGGGCATGGTTTTCTGAGAGAGCCTAACGATATTCAAAGCTATGCAGCTTTGGCCTGCATTGCTATTCAGTCTAATCAAAATGACCAGCACGGAGGACAGAGTATCCCTGACTTTGATTATGGCATGGCCAACGGTGTGAAAAAGACATACCGCAAACTTTATTGGAAAAATATGGGTAAAATGTTGGATATTCTGTTTGACCTTGAGGATGGTGCTGATAAGGCGGAGCAAATAGGGCGTAAAATCCAGGAAAATGATAATATTTTTCCTGTGCTGGCAGATGATAATGGATATAAAGAAAAAGAAAAGGCATATCTGTTGGAATTCTGTGACGAAGTGCAGGCAGAGCGTCTGCAGCAAAGGGCGACAAAGTATGCCAATAAAGAAATCAGAAGGGCCACTTACCAGGCAATGGAAGCCTTTGTACATAATTTGAATACCATGCATTCCCGGGCAGGAGCGCAGATTCCTTTTTCTTCCATTAACTATGGGACAGACACTTCTCCGGAAGGGCGTATGGTAACAGAAAATATTATGCTTGCAACAGAAGCAGGCTTGGGAAATGGGGAGACTGCTATTTTCCCAATCCATATTTTTAAAATAAAAGAAGGGATTAATTACAATCCTCAGGATCCTAATTACGACCTCTTCAAACTGGCCTGCAAAGTGTCGGCCAAGAGATTGTTCCCCAACTTTTCTTTTATTGATGCGCCATTTAATCTACAGTTTTATAAGGAAGGCGATCACAATACAGAAGTGGCATATATGGGATGCAGGACCAGAGTTATGTCCAATGTTTATGACCCGGACCGGCAGGTAGTAGGCGGCAGAGGAAATCTCAGTTTTACTTCCATCAACTTGCCGCGCATTGCCATTAAGGCTCATGGGGATCTTGACTTTTTCTTTGAAGAATTGGACCGCAAACTGACCCTGTGTGAGGAACAGCTGATGGAACGGTATAAAATACAGGCATCAAAAAAAGCTAAGAACTATCCGTTTTTAATGGGGCAGGGAATCTGGCTTGATTCGGACAAGCTAAAGCCTAATGACTCTGTGGCGGAGGTGTTAAAGCATGGTACTTTGACGGTAGGTTTCATTGGTCTTGCAGAGTGCCTAAAAGCGCTCATCGGCGTTCACCATGGAGAAAGCAAAGAAGCTCAGAGCCTTGGTCTGGAAATCGTGGGCTTTATGCGTAAAAGAATGGATGAGGCAACAAAGCGGACTGGCTTTAATTATACGTTGATCGCTACTCCTGCTGAGGGACTTTCAGGACGGTTTGTGCGGATTGATAAAGAGCGGTTTGGCGAAATTGAAGGAGTTACGGATCGGGAATATTACACCAACTCCTTTCACATACCGGTTTATTACCAGATATCAGCTTTTGATAAAATTCGGTTAGAAGCGCCGTACCACGCCCTTACCAATGCAGGCCACATTACCTATGTAGAGCTGGACGGTGATCCTTGCAAGAACTTAGATGCTTTCGAACGCATTGTCAGGTGCATGAAAGAGAGCGGCGTAGGATACGGTTCCATCAATCATCCGGTGGACCGAGATCCAGTTTGCGGATATACAGGAATTATTGACAATGAATGCCCTCACTGCCATAGAACGGAAGATTCCGGCGATACAGGGTTTGAACGAATCAGGCGCATTACAGGTTATCTGGTAGGAACGGTAGATCGTTTTAACGATGCCAAAGCGGCGGAAGAACAAGACCGTGAAAAGCATGATGTGAAAGAAGGGTATCAAGTTCTATGATGGAAGAGAGAAAGACCATCCGCCTGGCAGGCATTGTCCGGGAATCCATTGTAGACGGACCGGGTTTTCGCTTTGCAGTCTTTTGTCAGGGTTGCCCTCACGGCTGTCCTGACTGTCATAATAAAGAGACCCACGATTTTACAGGCGGACAGGAAGTAGAGCTGGAACGAATTTTAAAGGAAATCGATAAAAACCCTTTACTTTCAGGAGTTACGTTTACTGGTGGCGAGCCATTTTGCCAGCCGGAAGCTCTGACCGCTTTGGCCAGGGAGATTAAAAAACGTAACTTGGATATTGTTGCCTTTTCGGGATACACCTATGAACAGTTGATGGAATTGTCCAAAGAGCGTCCGGCAGTCCTCTCTCTGCTGGAACATACCAATCTTTTGATCGACGGTCCCTTTATAAAGGAAGAAAAGGACTTGACCTTATTCTTTCGCGGCAGCAGAAATCAACGTATTATTGATTTAGATGCGACCAGAAGGAAAGGAAGACTCACTTTGTGGCAGCAAGAAGCTTAACAGATAAAGTGGGAAGGAGCGAAAAAAACACTTGTACCATGATATTTCATATGGTATAATGTCATTTGTTCGAGTGCTCTCGAAATAATTTGTAATTATGCGAAAGCTTAAGATACTTAAAGGAGGTGCGGTAGATGTCAAGAAAATGTGAAATTTGTGGTAAGGGTCAGGTTTCCGGAAATAATGTGTCCCACTCAAACAGACACACAAGAAGAAAATGGAATGCTAACATTCAGTCCATCAGAATTGAAGAAAACGGAACAGTTAGAAAAGCCAATGTTTGTACCAGATGTATCCGGTCAAATAAAGTAAACCGTGCCATTTAATCAAAAATCAGACCTGCCATTGGGTGCAGGTCTTTTTTTATCATGTAGAAAATATGAACAAAGCTGATTACTTCCAATACAGACGAAATCCACAGATGAGCAGGATACCGCCTAAAAGAAGAATCCAGGCTTTTATTGGCAGAACAAAAGCAAAGATGGTCACAACGCCGAAAACCAACATTACAAAACCCAGATCTTTAAAATCTTCACACCGGGAGTTGGGTTTTCTTCGTTTTTGTTTTTTACATTTATTTCGATTCATAGCATCACCTCTTTTAGAGTATGCGCGGAAAAGGTAAGGTGTGCACGGCTGAATCTATTTTATGAAAAGAGACTAGAACCATAGGGAGGTAGGTTTTGTTTAACATAGAAACTGATTTGGGAACGATTTCTGTTTCTAAAAATGCCATTGGTAAAATTATTACAGAGGCTGTCAACCAATTTAACGGAAAAGTGATATTGTCCAATCACAAAGGAAAAGTACCCGGCCTTGTATCAAAAATTGGCGGTATGGATGACAGTAATAATATGGAAATTAATCTGACAGAAAAAGGTCTTGATATCAGAATTTTTATTGTGCTGCGTTTTGGAACTAGCATTACACAAGTTACCAACGCTTTGGTGGATCAAATTCATAAAAATATGAAGGCTATGACCAGTATGGAACCTAACAGTGTGGCAGTAGTAGTGACTGGCATGATTTCCAAACATATTGCGCCAAGACATATTGAGGTGACAAGGTAAATGGAACTGCAGGAAAAAGTAACAATTCTTAAAGGAGTTGGTCCTAAAAAAGCATCAGCTCTTGCAAAATTGGGAATCACTAATATCGCAGATTTGATCAGCTTTCTTCCCAGAGATTATCAGGACCGCAGAAACTTTTGCAGCATTTCACAGCTTCAGGAAGAAAAGCCTGCCCTCATAAGGGCAAAGATTGACTTGATTGTAAAAGATCCTTATCGCCGTGGAAAAAGACAAACATTACGACTTTTGGTCAGCGATGAAACGGGAAATCTGGAAATCCTTTTTTTTTATGCCGGATATTTGGCAGATACTTTTAAAAGAGGCTGCGATTACGATTTTTTTGGAACGCCGGTCCTTAACTTTGGTAAACAGCAGATGGTTCATCCTGATTATGCTCTTGCCAGCAAAGGGTTAGTGAGAGGAATTTTGCCAATCTATCCTCTTACTGCGGGAATCAGCCAAAAGGAAATGCGAAATTGGCAGAAAATTGCCCTGTCCTCTTCCGCATTGATGGAGGAATACCTGCCAAAAGAACTTGTAGAGAGAAACAGGTTATGCAGCTTGGACTATGCCATTTCCAACGTGCACTTTCCAAAGGATAAACAGCCGCTGCTGCAGGGGAAATACCGATTGGTGTTTGATGAACTTTTGGCGCTTCAGACAGGGCTTTTGGCTGCCAGGCAAAAAGGGTCTGCCGGTAAAAAGGGTCTCATCTTTCATAAGGCAGATGATGATACTTATATACAAGGGCTGGACTATGAGCTGACCGGCGCTCAAAAACGAGTTGTTTCCCAGATTGCCTGTGATTTAGAATCAGGCAATGTGATGAATCGTTTGGTGCAGGGAGATGTAGGCTCAGGGAAAACCGTTGTGGCGGAAATTGCTTTATACAGGGCTGTTAAAAATGGATTTCAGGGCGTTATGATGGCTCCCACTGAAATTTTGGCAAAGCAGCATTATAGCAGCCTTAGCCATGATTTTGAACCTTATGGCATTAAAGTAGGGCTTTTAACAGGCAGCATGGCTGCTAAGGAAAAACGTGAGACCTTGGAACAGCTGGCTGGGGGCGAAATTCAGATTCTTGTAGGTACCCATGCTGTGATACAGCCTGATGTGGAATTTCACAAACTAGGGCTGGTTATTACAGATGAACAGCACCGTTTTGGAGTAAAGCAGCGAACTGCCCTTAGTGAAAAGGGAGAAAATCCTCATGTTTTAGTCATGACTGCTACGCCTATTCCAAGG
>CAUEYG010000107.1 GCA_959021945.1 uncultured Eubacteriales bacterium
CTCCAAAACGAGCTTTTCATCCTGAAAATACGCTTTTAAGGCAATCGTGGTTTCCTGCCGTTGTTCCTCCATTCCATGAATAATAGAGTTCTCTACAATCGGCTGTAAAATATAGGGAATTACCTTATAGCCGTCATTGACGGCGTCTGTATCGATTGTATATTCAAGCCGCTTCCTATATCGGAAGCTCTGTATTTTCAAATAACTCTCAGCGGTGGCGATCTCATCCTTTAATAAGATTTCCACGCTGTTGATTTCAATACTGCTTCGCAGCAGCTTTCCTAAAAGCTTGACCATCTCCGCGCTTTCCCTGGCTCCTTCCACCAAGGCGCTCATACGGATGCTTTCCAAGGTATTGAACAAAAAATGAGGATTAATTTGGCTGACCAGCATTTTAAACTGGATATCCTTTTGCTGGAGCTGCATTTCCGATTTCTGCTTTTCCGCAGTTTTTACTGCGGCAATCAGGTTTTGGAGCTTTCCGGCCATTACCTCTAGGTCTTGAGAGAGCTGGCCCACCTCGTCATTTCCCTTAATTTCCACCAGGTTGTTGAACACGCCGGAAGCCACCATATGCACATTCTCACTGATTTGGGAAATGCGGTAGCATAAAAAATAAGTGATAATAAAGATAATGATACATGAAATCAGAACGACAACGCGAATATACATCAACCTGTAAACACGCGGGAATTATTACACCACGTATTGTACTCCCGAATTTGCCATGACCCAGCAGGCTCCATACCGGAGCAGATAGCCGAAAACCAGCGAAATCAAAATATTGCCCGCAGCCAGTACCAGCCCTTCTCCTATCACCAGTTTACTGATTTGAGAGCCTGTCATGCCAATAGACTGAAGCATGGCCAGCTCTGTTTTCTGTGACATAAAATTGCTGATCAAAGTGTTTATCAAGTTAATCAGGCTAAACAAAACAAGAAACAGTACCAGAACAACGACCATTAGAACAAATTGGTTTGCCTCCTCTTCACTCTGTGCCTTTCTCTGCCGCAATGTATCGATGGACAGTTTTGGATTCTGATCTGCCATTTGTGTCAAAGAAGGCTCTGCCTCATCTGTCATAGAAAGATCTGTGGCAATCACCCACTGATTGGATAGATTCACTGCAGGAAGTTCTTTTTTCAGCACCTGCTCGGGCAGTAAAAACCAGCCATCTGTCAATCCATCTTTGTAATTTTCTACAATTCCGGCAATTTCATAAGTTTTAAAACTTTCCTTCCCATCATAATAGTGAAGGGTAACCTTATCTCCTACTTCAAATTTCCAACCAAAGATCTCTTGTGCCTGATTGTTGCCCCGAACCAATATTTTATCCCCAGACAGCAGTCCTTCATAATCAAAGCTTCCTTCCGTAAGAGCCTCCTCCATATCAGCTGCTTCCTGTTTTGTAAAAGGGGTAACAATATCTTCCGCCCCAGCCTGATCTTTATAATCGTATTTAATATGGGCACACTGCAAATCATAAATTTTCTTTACGCCTGGAACAGCCTGAATTTCATCATAGAGCTTTTTTGTAAAAGGGTTCTTCAGTTGGAGCTCAGCTGCACCGTGTTCCGCTGTTTCTACAGCATTTCCTGAAAAAGAAAGAACAAACTCTCCAATTTCATAAGGCCCCTGACGGGCAAACTTTTCTTTATCCAGAGAAACGGCAAAAGTAACGGCGCCGATAAACAGAACCCCTCCAATTCCCAAGGACAGCATGGTTACAAAGGTCTTTTTCCGATTCCTGGAGCTGTTCATCCTTGCCAGAGAAAAAGGCGTAATTTTTCTCTGCAGCTTTCTTGTCTGTTTTTTGCCTTCATCACCGTTATACGCCGAATATCTGGCTGCTTCCATAGGCGAAATAGATGCTGCGATTTTAGCCGGCTTCATAACAGAAACCATAACTGTAACTAGGGTAGTGGCTATAGCAATGACCGCCATCAGCAGTGTATTTGTTATAGAGAAACCGCCCGGCCTTGACAGAAAAGAGAGGAATCCGCCCAGGACAAGCCCAATAGGAAGCGCCCTCAGCGCAAGAAGAATTCCCTCCCGCCTTACCATTCTTCGCACCTGCTTTTTCGTCATACCGAGGGTTCTCAGCTGACCGTATTCTCTGGTTTTTCCGGTGATGGAAATATAAAATACACTGTAAATTACCATAATAGCCGCAATAAAGATAATCAGCCCAATGACTGCTATAGAAACGGTTTCTGTGGTAATTCTTCCCTCCGGAAGGGTAAATAAATAGTTATCGTTTTCATTCACCTGACTGCGGGATATCCCGGCCTTTTCCGCAGCATCCCGAATGGTTTCCAAAAATTCATTCTGAGTCATCTTTGATGCGTCTTTCACCTTTGCCAGAACATTATAGTTTATGTCTTTCAGGCCTGTCCCAGTTTCCGCATAAGCTTTAGAATGAATCACACTATATACATTGGAATTTTTAACGTCCTTTGTAAAGCCGGAAACAACGTACATTTCCTGCTTACCGGATAAAAAGGGCACGCTTATCTTTGTCCCCACCTTTGCAGCCTTTCCAATTTTCTTCAGATAGCCCTTTGGCACAAGGACTTCATTTTTCTTTTCGGGCAGCTCGCCTTCTGTCAATTCCATGGTTTTTATGGTATCAGAGGAACCATCGTAATAAACATGCCATAAAAGATAGTCGTCTATTTCTATCTGCTCTCCCATTTTTCCCACTGTCAGATAGGAAAACCGATCATCCTGCTCCAGCGCCTTAATCTGCCCCTTTGTAACCTCCATATACATAACATCTTGTGCATTGGCTAATTTACGCTGCATATCCACCTTTATGGAGCTTTGTGACAATCCCATAACCATAATGAGGATAACAGCAATTACAATGGTAACCATGATGAACAGATTACCCATTTTCTTGGATTTCAGATCTGATTTGGCCAAATGTTTGATGATAGATTTATTCTGTATTTCATACATACCGGCCACCTACTTTCTAACAATCTTTCCATCTTCAATTCGTACGATCCGATCAGCAGTCTGGGCAATCTCCTCATTGTGGGTGATCATAACCATGGTCTGCTGGAATTGGCAGCTGGTAGTTTTCATCAAACTGATTACATCCTGACTGGTAACGCTGTCCAGATTTCCTGTAGGTTCGTCGGCAAGGATAATCGCCGGTTTGGTAACCAAAGCTCTGGCAATGGCCACTCTCTGCTGCTGTCCGCCGGATAGTTGATTTGGCATCTGCGTCTTTTTCTCAGAAAGGCCCAAAAGCTTCATAATGTGGTCCACCCAACTTTTTTCTGCATGATGGCCATCCAGCTCCATGGGAAGTATGATATTTTCATACACATTGAGGATTGGCACCAAGTTGTAATTTTGAAATACAAACCCAATGTTTCTCCGTCTAAAGGTTGTGAGAGCTTCATCTTTCATAGAAAAAATAGCATTTCCATTAATATACACATTTCCTGTTGTAGCGCGGTCCAGACCGCCCATCATGTGCAGCAGCGTACTTTTGCCGCTGCCGGAAGTTCCTACAATAGCAACGAATTCTCCCTGCTCTACTTCCAGGTTTACACCATCCAGCGCTTTGACCAGATTCCCTTCTTTTCCATAATATTTTTTCAGATTTTCTGTTTTAAGTACTGACATTCCCGTCTCCTCCTTTTATTCTTATGCATTCAGTTTACGGGATAAAAGTCACCAGATTCTCTCTGAAAAATAACAGTTTTGTGATTATTGAGCTTCCGCAGGAATAAAAATGGAAAAGCCGCAGCCTTGCCCCTCCTGAGAATCGACCCGAATGTATCCGCGCTGTGCAGTTACCATTTCCCGCGCAAGATAAAGACCGATCCCAAGCCCTTCGCTTGATGAAACTTGGCCTCCCCGGTAAAAGCGCCCAAAGATCTTAGGAATTTCTTCCTCCTGAATCCCCAGCCCAGTATCTAATACTTCAATGCGAACAAAGAGTTCATAAGAGACTGCCCTGATTTTGATTCGTCCTCCCTCCGGCGTATACTTGACAGCGTTGTCCACTATATTTCCAACAGCTTCCCGCATCCACTTTATATCAAAGAATGCCCTTATCTGCGTCTCACATTCCAAAGTAATATCCAGATTTTTGGCCTGGGCTTTGTCAGAAAAATCACCGATTACCTGAATCAGCAACTCCCTTACATTGGCTTTTTCAGGGGTGCATCGTATAATGCCGTTTTCCAATCTTGCCATTTGCAGCAACATCTGAATCAGAAACTTGAGCTTCTCTGACTGGGATACCAGCTTTTGGACCAGTTCCTTGTTTTCACTCTCCCGCTCAGCCAGCAGCTGGCTATATAATAGTATATTAGCGATGGGCGTTTTCGTCTGGTGGGAAATATCCGCCAGCAAAGATTCGATCTGTCCTTTCTGCATCTTTGCATCGCGAAAAGCCCGTTCCTTCATGGAAAGAAATCTGGATAATTTGGTCTGAAATAAAGCCAGCTCCGTTTCTTCGCTAACAGGAGAAAGGTCCTGTCCTGCCATGGCCTGATCCAAGGAGCGACTGCATTGTCCAAACACAGCTAAAACACCTTTTTTAATCTGACGCACAAAAAATACCAGCAGCAAGGCCATCATAGCCAGTGCTGCCGGTATTACAAACTTCACATAAAATTCCATAAAACAGGCGACGAGAATGACCCCACACAACAGTAAAAAGAGACTGCCAAAGATCATATAAATTTTATAAAACCACCTATTGCTAATCTGATTGGTATTGCTCACAACTTCACTCCATTTCCGCTCCTTTAGCCCAAGTATAACCGATCCCGTAAATGCTTTTGATGGATGTTGTCCCCAGTTTATCACGAAGCCGTTTTATGGTTACAGTCAATGCATGGTCATCTACATACTCAGTTTCCCAAACACGGTCGATGAGCTGTTCTTTTGAAAGGGTTCTTCCTCTGTTCATAACCAGGATTTTTAATAGTTTCTGCTCTGTTTTACTCAAATTCAATGATTCTCCGTCCCGCGTAAATACCATATTCTCAAAATCAAGAGTAAGATTTTCCAAACGAAAGGTATGCTGCTTTTCTGATGTAAGCCTGCTGCTATCACGGCGGCGCAGCACAGAGTGAACCCTGGCTCTCAGTACCATGAGGCTAAAGGGTTTTGTGATATAATCATCGCCGCCCATTTCCAGGCCCCTTACAATATCCAGCTCCAAATCCTTGGCAGTAAGAAAAATAATCGGTACGTCTGACTGCTCCCGAATCTCCCTGCAAAAGGAAAACCCGTCTCCATCAGGCAAATTTACATCAAGCAGGACCAGGTCCGGCTCTTTCTTTTTTAGTTCTTCCCTGGCCTGCTTTAAATTTTCTGCACTTACCGTCCGAATCTGAGAGCTCTCCAGCGTCATTCCAATCCCTTCATTTAAAGACGGATCATCTTCGATAATCAAAATTTGCTTTATCATTTTCCCATACTACTTTTGAATTTCCGACATATAGCTGATAGGCATTTGCCCCTGCTCGTTCATCAGTTCCAGCAGCGCCTGCACATCGCTCTTGTTTGCACCTTCCCGGGCTTTTGCCACAGCGCTGAAAAGCGAACCAAACAGACTGTTATCCTCATACTGCATATTGGATACGATACAAGAATCCAGACCATAAGTTTGCCTCATATGGGAAACAGCATCTTCCAGAGTACCGATCTGATCCACCAATCCCCGATCCATTGCCTGTTTGGCTGTATAAATCCTGCCATCCGCCAGTTTCTTTACTTTTGCAACAGGTAAATTACGGCCCTCTGCCACAAGGTCTACAAACTGCTCATAGGCTTCGTCTACCAGTGACTGGAGAATGTCTTTCTGCTCCTTTGTCATAGGTTCGGTCATACCTCCCATAGCCTTATTTTTTCCTGCAGTAATGGTCGTGGCCTTAATACCGTATTTTTCCAAAAGTTCAGAGATATCAAAGACAGTGCCAATGGTGACCCCAATAGATCCTGTCCAGCAGTTCCGGTTGGCGACAATTCTGTCTGCCGGCGCTGATATATAGTATCCACCGGAAGCAGCCATAGACCCCATAGCAGAATAAAGCGGCCGACCTGACTGTTTATATTCCAGCAGCTTTTCATAAATTTCATCCGTCTCATAAACAGAACCGCCCGGCGTATTTACAAATAAAATCAAGCCTTTATTATTGGGATTACTCTGCACATCCTCTAATCGGTTCAACACCCATTCATGGTTATAGGCGCTGTCCGAATCTTCTCCACTGATGGTTCCTTCAATGTA
>CAUEYG010000108.1 GCA_959021945.1 uncultured Eubacteriales bacterium
GACCTTTCCGTCATAATAATATTCCAATGAAAAATAGGTTGCTTTCTCTTTTAGAAACTGAAAGAATTCTGAGATTTTACTTTTATTGATAATACAAGATTTATCTTCACCTTCCAGGTCTAAATCCAGTCTAAAATTTTTCATATTTTTTCTCCTCTGAAGCCAATTTACCCAAAAGATACAGGAAAGCCATGGCAGGTATCCGCAAGATGGGCACTTTTGTTTCATGTTTTGTGATGCCAAAATCATCTAACTGCTTTGTGATTAGAAATGCGTTTGTAACCTTTGTGTTTTCATCCCTGCACAGCTCCACGATTGCATCAGTGGCAGGAATATGAGAGTTATTGCGGTATTTCACCTCACAAAGTATTTTTTCACGAGGAAGCTCTATTACCACGTCAACCTCTTTTTGGTTATCTTTTGCCTTTCTGAAATAGCCCAGCTGTGCAGGGCTGCCCTGATAAAAAGATACAATATGCTTATATACTGCAGTTTCCACCATTGCTCCCAGTTCTTTTTCATCCGATAACACATCATCGATCATCAGCACCGCATTGCGGATTGCCGCATCAGCGATAAAAATTTTCGGTTTTCCCTTTAGTGAGCCTTTGCTGCCTACGTTCATTGGCTTTGCTAGATAAATGAGGTTGGACATTTCAAGGGCATTAATATAGCTGTCAATGGTAGTTACAGACGTATTCTCCAATTCCTTTGCCGCCGTAGTCACACTAAAAATTTCTGTAGAATTCATGCAAAGATACAGGAAGAGTTTTTCCATTAAAAGGGGGCTTCGAATATTGAACAGCGTAAGTACATCTCGCTTTATCACCTTGTCCACTACATCTTCCCGCAGCATTCTCTGGGCGTATAAATCATCATCAGATAATACCAGTTCCGGAAAACCGCCAACCATCAAATAGCGGTTAAAATGCCCTGCCAAAGGTCTGAATCTGTCCATCAAGTCACCAAGCTGAGCATTGCTCATTTTTACCAGCTTTGTAAGTTGTATTTTTTCAGGCAATATGGGTTCTTCCAGCTGGAGCAGCCTGCAATATTCATAAAATGACATTGTGGGGATTTTGAGAACGCTCCACCTGCCTGTACCGCTGTCCGCTGAGCCTTTTTCCAGCACAGGACTTGCCGAACCTGTTGCTACAAGGCGGATATCCTTTCTGCTGTCATAAATTACTTTCATCCATAATTCCCAGTTATCTGTATATTGGATTTCATCAAAGAAAATATATTTTATCCCTTTAATTGGGTATAAGGACTCGTAGATAGAAAGTACTGTTTCGACGTTGACAAGCTTTACAATGGGATTATCAAAAGACACGTACAACACATTTTTTGGATTTACGCCTTCGCCAATTAAATGCTCCATCATCTGATACATAATTGTGGTCTTGCCCACACGTCTGGCTCCTGACAATACTGCAAACCGTCTAAGGGTTTTATGTTCTATTATCTTTAGAGCTTCATAGTACGCAAGCCGTTTCTGAGGTTTACTTTCCTCTTTTACTTCAGCAGAGTTGCGCCACCATGGATTATATTGCCTTAACACCTTAATGACCTGCTCATTACTTACAATCGCCATAAAAGTACCTCCGTCTTATCATCATTTGTAACTTTTATATAATTATACTTTTCTATTTTTTAAGGAATTATTAAATTATATTATAATAACAGTCACACCAAAAGGCAAGTACTCTGTAGAAAACGTTTCTTTGCAAAGATGTTAATTGTGGTTTGCATATTTTCTTACTTACAAATGGCAGTTTTATATCTGCAGAAGCTCTGCTAAATAGGTATCGCTTGTTTCCGCTGCGTAGTCGTATGCTGTCTTTCCTCTTTGATCTGTAATGGTTTTGTCTGCTCCATTGTTCACCAAAAGCTGTACCGTCTCTTCCTGCCAGTTCTTCTGATCTCCATTGGGTAAAACATAAAACAGAGCTGTCTTTCCCTCCTCGTCTTTTGCATTTACTTCTGCAGATTCTTCCTTCACTAAGTAGTCTATCAGCAGAAGGTTCTGTGAGGCAGCGGCAGCCATTAGGCTGGTTTCCTCGTCGGGTTCTTTTCTCTCGCTCTTTGGTGTATGTTTTAAAACTAGCTTGTATAATTTAAGTACCTTTTTAGCCTGGTTTTCATCATAGCTCCATGCCCCTTCTTTTTCAACAGCCGGCCACATCTCTGCAATATACAGCAGCGGTGTTCTCCCTGAAGCGGAATGATAGGCCTTGCTCATATCTGCTCCCCGGCTTATTAAGTAACGGATAATCGCATAATCTTCCTTGTCATAGGTCAGCAAGGTGCATTGGATTGGAGAAAAGTCACCTGGCCTTCCGCCATTTACCTGGGCACCGGCTTGCACTAATTTCTTTACTGCAGAAAAATCTGACTTTGTGCAGGCTGCCTGTAATGCTGTATCACCACTTAATTCACTGAGCAATCCAAAGGGAAAAATGGCTCCATTGCTTGTATCTACATCAAAAATTTTCCATTTCAGCATTCGGTCCAGTTGTACGGAATCCCCGTTATTAACAGCTTCCACCAGTTCACTGGCCCACCTTTTTTCACCAAGGTAAAAAGCCACACAAAGCAGGCCTATGATAATTACTATATTCCGAAGTGCCTTTCTCTTTTTTTGCATAGTTTCCACCTCATATAGTCGTAGTGTTTATGGGTGTTAAGTTTAACGGCCAAATGACGGTTTTTATATCTTAATGCGAGATTTTCCCTAAAAAGGTATAAAAGTTGTGGGCTGCGCCGCCCTAAAATCAAGGAAATTGGTTGTTTTGCAGAAAATCGTCCAAAATGGGGCCTCTGCGCCTTGAAAATTTATATCTTTTTACCTGTTATTGGCGGAAAAGATATAAAAAAATACCGTTGCGGCATTTCCAAATGTTCGGGTCTGTTTGCTTCATGGTGGAGGATGGTCGCCTTTTCCTAGAGATTCATTATTGATTTTTAATTGTTACCTTTGACGCTAGTTCTCCATCTTCCATAAAAATAAAGTGGCAATTGGGACCATAGGGCGTATCTTCCCCTTTTATGTATCCTTTTTCTGGAACCATAATGAAATTGTTTTTTCCCAATACAATCTTTTTATCAGCTAGGATAGGCAAAAAGTCCTTTCCTCCATCTGCCATGATGCTTCCTCCTGGCTTCAAGTCAATCTTAATCGTTCTGTCCGCTTTTATACAGGTATCTGCGGACATATATTCCCGTTCCGTTATCTTTTTTACCTTGATATTACTGCGTCCTGTTATATTCAAATCTTGCTCTGATCGGAGAAATTCTGCCTGCAGGTCTATATTATCTAACTTTAATTTTCTTCCTTTTACATTTTCGGAAAGCGAAAGTTCTGCTCCTTCCTTTCCGCCTGAAATCGTAATGCCATAATCATCTAACTGCTATCATACTTCAAGCTGCACTATTTTTCCAAACTTTTTTTCAGCCTTATATAATTCATAAACATATGCTGGGCTTTCTCGATACAGTCCCGTTTCATAGGCCTGAAGCTTCTCAAATATTTCAGATTGATAAAAACTTACCATTGCCTCTTTTATTGTGATTTCAGTTTCTTCAACAATATATTTAATAATATCCTGAACACTGAGTTCTAATAATAGCTTTTTATCATTCACTTAAAACACCTACTTTCCTTAAACAAGCAATAGCCTTTTCAGTATGAAATGAATATTGATTTGTCAATTCTTTATAGGTTAATTGCTTTTTCAATCCTTCAATGTCAATCTTTTCGCCCAAATATCTACGAATTGTCACAGAGATTCTATCATCAGCAACCGGTCCAACAACAATATCATATTTGCAATCCTTATTGCACTCTAAACTATCCAGTTCAAAATCATCGCGGCGCCTATTATTATTAATGAATAATGCCCATTCTATTGAAGGTATACTTGAAAAAATCCTCACACTAAAATCATCCTTTTCAAAAATATCATCATCAATTTCAAATACTGTTACAACTGGATATCCACCATATATGCGAGATGTATTATTTGCCATATTTAGCGCCTGTTCTTCCAAAGATGTTAAATAAAACCCCTGTCCAAAGTCCTTAAAAGGCTTACACTTACTTAAATCTATTCAATTTATTTCTATATTTGAACCATGAAATAATATCATACAATTGTACCTCCATTATTTCTGCAAATTATTGTCAGATGATCTATAGTGTCATCAAAAGAAAGTGTATGTTCAACTTTATAGAATTCTTCTAAATAATCCAGACCTTTATATTTATTCAAATATAGCAGCGCATCTTTTGCAGATATAGCGTACCTTTCTGCAAATTCATTGGTACATATAACAAAATAGTCGATCATATCCTTTTTTAATTCATTCATGGCAAAGCCTCCCTTCTTATAATTATTATATATGGAGTTTCGCAATAAGTCCTCTATATTTTGCCTGTCTCGCTGTCTGCCTCCCTGTTCCGATGGAACATTAGTACAGGTTAAACCACTAGCCTTATATACTTTGGTCCATTGAAACAGATTCCACTATCTTTTTAAAGTCATCCTGGTTGATTTGATAAATAAAACATAAAAGAAATAACGTTTTCATTCACTTGCAAGAGAAGGAGTACTGCCTCTGATTGCTTTTCCTCTTTTTCCTCAAGGTATCTGATTTTTATTGCAGGCATATTGGCAATCGATAATTCTGATCGCTCCAGATCACTTATCTTAGGTCCTGTTTTTCCTGCCGTTTGTGCGCTATCCCATGCATCATCTCCAGCCTTTTGCAAATCTCCTCTATTGCAAAGGACTGTCAAGCTATTTGTCGGTTCGTCCTTTGATGAATCCTCTATAAATTCCAAGAATTCCCCATTATCCACTTTTTTAATCCACGAGATTGGTACTTGAAAAGTTACTCCACTTATATACACAGTCTGGTCGGCCATTTCATTCTGTTGAGATGTTTCCAGCAAACCGCATCCTGCTAAGTTGAAAAGTAGAAATGCTGGTATTAATAACATAACTAGTTTTTTCATTTTTTCCTCCGAAAAACGCTCAGCTCTGGTTGCCACATCCAATTTCCTGCTTAAAATTTTCAATGTGGGCCCCTATTGGTCGGCTAAGTTTAATCCATACCGCAGCTCTTTTATTTAAAATCGAACGGCCAAATGACGGTTTTTATATCTTAATGCGAGATTTTCCCTAAAAAGGTATAAAAGTTGTGGGCTGCGCCGCCCTAAAATCAAGGAAATTGGTTGTTTTGCAGAAAATCGTCCAAAATGGGGCCTCTGCGCCTTGAAAATTTATATCTTTTTACCTGTTATTGGCGGAAAAGATATAAAAAATTACACACCTGATTGTTTAATGAAATAGGTTCTATTTTTTAGGCTTTAATATCTTCGCTAATCGCCAGTGGCCCTCTAGCCTAGCATAATCGTAAGGTCTTTTTCCTTGGGAATCTCTTATGGTTTTATCTGCACCTCTTTTGATTAACTGTTCTGCAATTCTCAGGCTTATTGAATCATATTTGATACTTCCCACCCCGAATAACACCCGATTTCCATTTGTATCTTGCCAGTTTACATCCAAATTCTTATTTTTTTGTAGGATATATTCTACTAAAATTAGGTTATTGGCATCCGATGCTTTCATTAGCGCTCGATTTTGTTGTATGGGACTTGAATCAAATCCGGCCTCTATAATCCATTCATAAGCTTTCTTGATGGCATCTGCCCGCTCTTTGCTGTATCTTTTTTCATTTTCATAGGGGATCCTTGATGCTACTGTTAATGCAAGGTTTTCTGAGATGTAGTAGGAATCCCCATTTTTTTCCATTAAAGAAGTCTCTCTGTCACCAATGGCATTTACATCTGCACCCTGCTCTAACAACTGTTTCACACAGGCTAAATGTGTTTCTTTAAGATCAAGTACTGCGTATTCTAGAGGCGTTAAGGTTCCCTTTAGATAATAATCAGGATCTGCTCCCTTTTCCAGCAAGATATGCATGATCTCCGAATTTCCTTCAAAAGCTGCAATCTGGAGAAAAGTCTTGGGGTCCTGGGGGATCCTTTCTCCTAAAAGGTAATGAAGAAAATTAAACTGCTGCCATTTTTCAATTGTCTGAAAAAAACTAGGGACTAATTGCTGCACCTTTGTTTCATCCTTTTCATAGATTGCATCTGCTACAGCCCTATTCCAGTCATAGGATATCACGCAAAAAAGTAAATATAGGAAAAGAATACTGCCCAAAGTCAGGTATCGTAGT
>CAUEYG010000109.1 GCA_959021945.1 uncultured Eubacteriales bacterium
CGAACGGAAAATACAGAGCGAAGTCATTATGGGGCGGTTAAAGCTGGGGCAAGTGGCCGGCCGTCTGATTGCTAACTTGTCCAAAGGATACCGGCAAAGGGTGGGACTGGCCCAGGCTATGTTGGGATTTCCGGAAATACTGATCTTAGATGAACCTATGGTGGGGCTGGACCCTCAACAGATTATTGAAATCCGTCAATTAATTCGCAGTTTGGCGAAAAACCATACGGTTATTCTCAGTTCCCATATTCTAGCCGAGGTACGGGAGCTATGCGATTATATTTTGATCATATCTGCCGGAAAACTGGTGGCTCAGGATACTCCGGAAAATCTGCAGAATTTAATGTGCGATAAGGAAACCTTAGTACTGGAAGCAAAAGGAGCTGTGGAGCAGATCAAGGGTATTCTTTCTGATGTGAAATGGATTCATGAAGTGTCCTTTACGAAAAAGGAAGAAAATTCCTATTTTGTAGAAATCCATCCAGAGCAGGGGGAGGATCTGCGAGAGTCGGTTTTCCGGGCTTTTGCCAAAAGCAGCTGTCCGCTGCTTTCCATGTACGAAAAGAAAGGTACTCTGGAAGATGTTTATTTAAAGCTGACACAGGAAGGGGGCGGAGCTGTTGAAAGCCATTTACAAAAAAGAGCTTAGCTCCTTTTTCCGGTCTATGACAGGATATGTATTAATCGCATTTATGGTAACCTTTACTGGTATTTATTTTATGATCTATAACTTAAACCAAGGTTATCCTTATTTCTCATATACGCTTTCAGCAATTATGCTGATACTGTTGGTTCTAATACCAGTTCTTACTATGCGTTCTTTTGCGGAAGAGAGAAAAAGCCGTACTGACCAATTGCTTTTTACTTCTCCGGTGAAAATCAGTCAGGTCGTCTTTGGCAAATATCTGGCCATGGCAACGGTCTACCTTGTGCCGAATCTGATCTTTTGTCTGTTTCCGCTGATTATTAAAGCTCAGGGAAATGCTTATTTTATGACAGACTATATCTCTATTTTGCAGTTTTTTCTTTTAGGATGTGTATTTATTGCCATAGGTATGTTTTTTTCAAGCCTTACAGAAAGTCCCATTATTGCAGCAGTCAGTACCTTTGCGGCGGCCCTTATTCTTTATATATGGGAATATCTTACAGATTATCTTCCTCAAGGGGCAGCAGGAAATTATGTAATTCTACTGCTGCTTTGTACTGGCTTTTCCTCGTGGATCTACTATGCAACAAGAAGCAAGCTTTTTTGTGCTGCCGCAGAATTGATTACTGTGGCAATAAGTACGATTTTCCTTATTACGGATGCTGATGCTTATGAAAACCTCTTTGGTGATCTTCTCAGTCGTTTTAATGTATCTCAAGGCTTTAACAATGCAGCTTTCAATAACATATTTGATGTTTCCGGAACTGTTTTACAATTGACTGTAGTAGGAGTTTTTATCTTTCTTACCATGCAGAGTATTGAGAAGAGACGCTGGAGCTAGGAGGGATGAAATTGTTTAAAAGAAAAAAGAGATTACATATTAATAAACCGGATCTGAGCAGAGACAGGATCGCAGCCTCTCTTAGGACCACTGCTGTAAAAAATGGTTCCTATGGTGTTTTGGCCATTGTGTTGGTCATTCTTATTGCTGTTATTATAAATCTGATCTGCGGAAAACTTCCTTCCAACATAAGGCAGATTGACATTAGCAGCAACCAAATTTATGAAATTTCTGACACAAGTCGTGATTTGCTGCGCAGTTTAGAAAATGAGATAATCTTAACAGTTATTACAGAAAGCGATTCTATGGATGAACGGCTGAAAGCTTTTTTGGACAAATATGTGGCTTTATCTGATAAGGTATCCATGGAAACCATTGATCCAGTGCTGCATCCTTCGGTTTTGACCCAGTATGATACAGAAACTGACACCATTATTGTAGAATGTCAAGACACGGGCCTCTCTCAGCAAATCGCCTTTTCCGATATTCTGGTTCAGAGCTCATCGTACTATTATACAGACAGCAGCAGCACCCTTTCTTCCTTTGATGGAGAGGGTCAGCTGACAGGGGCCATTAACCAGGTGATTGGGCAAGAGACAAAGAAAATCTACTGTCTTACTGATCATGGAGAGACGGAATTGTCAGAGTCCCTCACCAGCTTGATGCAAAAGTCAGGATTTACCACCCAATCCTATAGCTTGATTATGAATGGAGAACTTCCTAAAGACTGTGACATGCTGCTGATTAATGGCCCTACAAGTGATATCAGCAAAGAAGAATCAGAAACAATCAATACTTATATAAAGGGCGGAGGCAATGTCATGATTCTCTTAGGAGAACAAGGACCGGAGACAGGTAACCTGACTAATCTTTTGAGCAGCTATGAAATTACGCAGCAAAAGGGATATATTGCAGATATGGAGCGCAGCTATCAGGGGAACTACTATTACATATTCCCTAATGTAACGGCTACAGGTGATTTGACCAGCGGTCTCAGCTCAGGCATGGTATTAATGGCAAACAGCAGAGGCTTTTCCATAGGGGAAGGCAGTGACAATGTTACGGTATCTTCTCTTTTAGAAACTTCTCAGTACGGCTATGCTGTTACAGATGAGAAGGAAACCCAGGGAACCTATGCAGTAGGCGCCCAGGCAGTCTATACGGCAGAGTCTGATTCGGATGGGGAAGAAGACAGTAGTGTGGTTACAGGTAATTTGATTGCTTATGGTTCCAGTTCCATGATTGATGAAAACTTGACTAGTGCTTTTGCAAGCTTGGAGAATAATACTCTGTTTATGAATTCCATCACCTCGGTCTTTGATGATGTGGATAATCTATCTATTGAAGCCAAAAGTATGGCAGTACAATATAATACTGTCCAGCACGGAGGCTATATCAGCGTCTTTTTGATCTTTATTGTACCAATTCTTGTTCTGATCATTGGATTTGTCTTCTGGATGAAGCGGCGCAGGGCTTAATGGGGGAGGAGCAGTTATGACAAAGAAAAAGCAATTTGTGATTCTCCTGGCAGTTTTGGCATTATTGACAGCAGTGTATATGGGGATTTCCATCTACAAGGAGGGGCAACAGGAAAAGGAATCTGACTCTGAAAAACAGTATGCAATACAGCTTGAGGAGGACAGTATTGAAAAAATCAGTTATAAAGATAAAACCAATACTGTGACTTTGGAGAAAAGAGACAATGTTTGGTATAATGCCAAAGATCAGGATTTCCCATTAAAACAAAGCTGCGCCCAGGATGTAGCAGAGGCCTTTTCCCAAATTACGGCAAACAGAAAACTGTCCAATCCAGATGCCCTTTCCGGCTATGGTCTTGAGGAACCGGCGTATACGGTTACACTTACAGAGGAGGACGGGGAGGAGACTGTTATAGAGATCGGAAACACAGCAGCAGATTCGGATTATTATTTGACAGCTGATAAGGGGAAAACAATCTATACAGTAAGCAGTTTGATTACAGAATCTCTGATTTTTGATGAAGCCTCCCTTCTTCAGACAGAAAACCTTCCTGAGATTGAGAGCGAAAACTTACAGTCTTTTACCATCAAACAAAAGGGAAAAACATTAGTCAGCTATTCAAACAAGCAAGAAGATGATGAGGAGAAACTTTCTGACTGGGCAAGCGATCTGTCTATCCTGAGCCTGGAAAACTGCGTTACCTATAAGGCTGGGAAAAAACAGCTGAAAAAATACGGGTTAAATAAAAACACACGCCGGGAAATAACAGCAGTATATCAGGATTCTGATTCAGAAGAAAACAGGGAACTAATCCTCTATATGGGACCTTCCTTTGAGGAAGAAAGCATCAATTATGCCTATGTACAGATAAAAGGTTCCAATATGGTTTATAAAGTCAATTTGTCAGGGACTGATTTCAGCTAGCAAGCAGGAAGCGGCCATGCAAAAAATGGAGGCAGATAAGAATACCTGTCTCCATTTTTTTAGTTCAGTATTTTTTTCAGATCTTCTTCCGGTGTAGTAATCGGTGCAATTTTATATTTTTCTACCAGAATATTTAAGACATTTTCTGATACAAAGGCGGGAAGCGTAGGCCCTAAGAGAATATTTTCGATTCCCAGGTAAAGCAGTGTTAAGAGAATACAGACTGCCTTTTGTTCGTACCAGGAAAGGACAAGAGACAGCGGCAGCTCATTGACATCACAGTCAAAGGCTTCTGCCAGAGCCAAAGCTACTTTAATGGCACTGTAGGCATCATTACACTGTCCCATGTCTAAAATCCTCGGAAGTCCCTCAATCTGTCCCAAGTCAAGATCATTAATCCGATATTTTCCACAGGCCAGGGTGAGGATCAAGGTATCCATTGGCGTTTTTTTCGCAAACTCTGTGTAATAGCTTCGGCCAGGAGCTGCCCCGTCGCATCCTCCGATTAAGAAAAAGTGGCTAATTTTCCCTTTTTTTACAAGATCCACAATTTTACCGGCCTCTGCAAGGACTGTACCATGGCCAAAACCAGTGGTTACTGTACTGCCTCCGTTGATGCCGGTCATAGGCTGATCTTCAGAATATCCGCCGCATTCCAGCGCCTTTTCAATAACAGGTGTGAAGTCTTTATCTTCACCAATATGAACAAGCTCTGGGTAGGATACAATAGAAGTTGTAAAAACCCGGTCACTGTAGCTTTGTCTTACAGGCATCAGGCAGTTAGTTGTAAAGAGAATTGGCGCAGGGATATTGTGAAACTCTGTCTGCTGACTCTGCCAGGCAGTACCAAAGTTACCTTTTAAATGAGGGTATTCTTTTAACTTAGGGTAGCCATGGGCTGGCAGCATTTCACTGTGGGTATAAATATTGATGCCTTTGTCCTTGGTCTGCTCCAACAGCAATTTCAAATCATGGAGATCATGTCCGCTGACTACAATAAAAGGTCCCTTTTCAATAGTAAGGGGAACCTGTGTTGGAACGGGTGTTCCGTAGCTTTCCGTATTGGCCTTATCCAGCAGTTCCATACATTTGTAATTAACCTGGCCGGTTTTCAGCACCAGAGGGAGAAGCTCCTCTGTTGTATGATGCTTCCCAATGGCATTGAGCCCTTCGTAAAAAAAGGAAAACACCTGGTCATCTGTAAATCCCAAGGCATAAGCGTGATAAGCGTAGGCTGCCATTCCCCGAAGCCCAAATAAAATCAAAGACTTAAGGGAGCGGATATCTTCTTGCTCTGACCAAAGTTTCTTCAAATCATAGGCTTTTCCCTCAGGGTTAATGGAATTTTTTTCCTCTTCCACCTGCTCAATGAGCTGATGAATGGTTTCATTATAAAAATTTACATTTGTAACTGTGGTAAAAAGCCCTTTGATAACAAGCTCGTTGGACTTTTCTGTAGGTCCCGAAGCAGTTACTGCCTGGGCAAGACCGATGAGAGCCCCAGTTAACGCATCCTGCATATTGGCTGTATCGGCTTTTTTGCCGCATACACCGGCATGGCCTTCGCAGCCAGTATTGTGGGCAGTCTGCTGACATTGAAAACAAAACATTTCTCCCATTTTTTAATACCTTCCTTATTTGTTTTTTCTATAGGAAATACTATTTTCCATGTTATTATGTCCCATTAAGGCAGGACAGATACACAACCGATCGATTACCGGATTCAAAAAGTTGTAAACTTTACAACAAATGCCATTTATGCTATTATCAGCATGCAATGCTAAAAAACTGGTATAAGGGATTAGAGGAAATATGGAAGTAGAAAAGAACAAGATGAAACGTCTTTTAAATATTGGAGTGGTTATATCCATTGTTTTATGCGTTTTTATTTTTTTGTTTTTGGCCAAATTTATGAACCGGGTTACAGAAGAGGCAGTGTTGAACATCAGCACCATGTATACTTCGGAAATGGACAGCCAAATTCAGGCTCGCTTTAACAGTGCCATAGGTGTACAGTACAATGAAACAGAAAAAATATTTCATAGCATAGGGCAGGAGCCTGCTCTGAATACAGATGCCTACAAAAACCTTGAGCAAAAAGCTTATTTATGTGAGTTTTCTTATTTAGGATATATTTCAGAAGATCGGGAATATGTGACTCTTTATGGAGATAAGATCACAAGCAAAATTGAAGATTTATTTTCCAGAAGATTAGGTGATAAAAGGACAGTTGGAATTGCTGAAAACGAGAAAGGAGAAGATCTCTTTCTCTTTGTAATACCCCAAAATTTTAAAACAGAAGATGGAACGAAAATTA
>CAUEYG010000110.1 GCA_959021945.1 uncultured Eubacteriales bacterium
GTTTTTTCTACTGCCAGTTTTCCAAGTTGAGTCAGTTTTTGATCAAAACCTTCTAAAAATGTCATCTTTGGGTTCTCCTTTCTTCTGAATGAGTCATGGAGGGTTGATGGGAAAAAAGGTCTGGCAATTCCCCGCCCTTTCTTTGTACATACAGTTCACCTAAAGCTCTGTAATGGTCATCTAAGGTTTTCTTTTCTTTATTGATTTCACCCATTATTTTTGCTGAACTTGTCATATTTTTCGTTATTGTTAATGCTGCTGCCCCTGCCTGGGTCAGCTTTTTGTCTAAATTATCTAAAAAAGTCACGGTTAAAATCCTTTCTTTCCTATGCTTTTGTAATTGTTTTTCCATAGAGCAAGACAGTAATGATTGCGCTAAACAGTATAGTCCAGCCAGAGACAGAGCCATATGGCGCAAATACTCGGAAGGCTATGATGCTTCCGGTTTCAAATGTAAAGTCACGAAAAATCTAGCTTCCAATTTTCATCACCAAACTGATCAAAAAGAGAAGTGCTCCGATACTAATGATATATTGCCTCTTCCAAAGACCCCTACCTCCAACCACTTCTAATGCTAAAATCAAAATTGGCGGAAGTAAATAGAGAATCATTCCCATAACTTGTCCGGCTCTGCTTTCGATAAAGGAAAGCGCATCATTTGTATAACCAATGTTAGCAAAGGTCTGCACCAGCCACATGAGAGCGATGAGCCCCATGAATACTATAATTAAAATTTCAAATGCTGAAAATCCTGCACCTATGCGGTGACTGCTCCATGCCTGTGACGGCGATGAAAGCGGTACCTGTTGGTTTGGACTTTGGGATAGCTGGACCGGCCTTACATCTTCTACCTGCGCGCCGCAGTATTGGCAAAATTTTCTCCCGTCTGGGATTTGTTTTCCGCATTTATTACAAAACATCTGTTCCTCCCTGTAATACGTTTTAAGTTAATGTTTGTTCTCCTAAAATAATACAACTTGTCTCAGGAGAAAAGGTTGCTGTCTTTCCTGGAAAAATCCGAATCGGAAGACCCTGCGGCAGAATCCCGTAGAAAATACGAAATTCTTCACTAGCTGCTTCGTCTTCCTGGGAACTGAGTTCTTCCAGCACTTCTATGCCCAATTTCCCCTCTAACTCTTCTTTTGACATGGTTTCTTCCAGTCCGTCAAAAAAAGTATCTAAGCTTCCACCTGCTCCTGTACACTCCACAGAATCATCAACGTCATCTACCCAGGAAAAAAGAAATTCTGGGCCTTCTTGCCCTTCTATTGTATAAATTTCACCGCCCTCAAAATACTCACCTGTATCTGTCAGCGGTCCGTATTTTTCCTCAATTTCACCCTTGGACATACCAATACAGTCTAAAAAACTAGTATTCTCAACACTGTCGCCTGTTTCATCATCAATTTCCGGTTCAAAAGCTGTGTCAGAGTCTTCTCCAAGCAGAGCACGCAGATCTGTAAAATCTTCTACAACGACTTCCATGATTGGATGCCCTTCATCATCATCGTATTCACCATTTTGATTTCGCTGCCGGTTGGATAGACAAGTTTCCGTCTCGCTTTCTGAATCAAATCCACCAATTTGCAGACCGATGACAATATCCTCCGGGTCTGAAAGCTTTGCTTTTTCTTCCAAGCCATAGGCCTCCAAAGCTTCTTTCATTTGTTCCAACGCATCCTGTCTTTTCTCTGTCATCGCCTCTTCTGATAAGTCGGACAGTTCTTCATCAGATAAAGAAAAAATCTCTTTGTCATCTATTGTAACAATCTGGGAACCTCTGTACCAAAAGGTCTCCAGGGTACAACACTGGGTCATTTTATCATCCAGCGCATATATAACTAGCTTTGAAGAAGATGAACTGTATCCCTGATCTGCGCCACTGGAATAAATGACAAGATAATAACTGTTTTTCTGTTTTTTGACAAAGACTTGGTGAGAGCTGTCACCATATTTTACAGTGTCACCCATCTGCTCTGACTGTTCTGCTTTTAGTTCCGCTATTTCTGCAAAGGTTTCCTTGTTTTTCTCATATAATGTAATACGAAAATCGGTTGCTTTATGATTTTCTGAAACCGTTGTAAGAATCTCTGTATTACCATCCCCATTTACATCCTGCAGCCAGGCGCTGACCAATCCCAAACGATTCGATTCATCATCAGGAAAAGTTCCCAGATCGGCAAGGCCAACCTCTTCCACTATTTGTTCCTGCAAAAATCCCTTGCCGCTTTCTTCTTGATCTGCCGGACCCTGTATTTCTTCGATTTTATTTGTTATTGTTTTTCCCGATGTTTTTTCTTTTCCCTTTTTTAAAATCTCAATTGCTTTTTCTTTCTTTCCTTGCTTCATATATAAGTTTGCAAGCTGCAGATAAGGTTCTTCCTGCTTAGGATCAATCTTAATAGCTTCCAGATAAGCTGCCTCTGCTTTTTCATAATCCATTTGTTGAATATAATTACCGGCGCTGTCCAATTTAGCATTATAGCGTTTTTCCTTTTGACTGTTATAGACTACAAGAACGGCAATACAAAGCATAATTGCTACTAAAAGAATTACTCCGCCTATAATCTGCTGTTTCCGCTTATTCTTTGGCGCTTCCTCCTCCATGCCGATGTTACTGTCAGCAGACTCTTCTGCAGTTGCTTCGTCTTCCTGTACGTTCTCATCCGTATCCTTCAGCTCTTCTGCTTCCTGCAGTTCCTGCTCCGCCTTCAATTCTTGTCCGCATTTCTGGCAAAAGGCTGCGTGGTCTGGGTTTTCTGTTTTACATTGTTTGCATAGCATGATCTTTCTCCTAAATTAAATACGCCTGTAAGAAGCCATGTCCTCTTCATTTGGATAAATCTCCAGATAGTCGTCTCTCTGTTCAAAGTCAATGGTGGTGGTTACATCTTCTTCAAATAAATCTTCTAAAACCAGTGTTCCATCTTCTACATAATAGTTATAGACCTCTGTTTCACTATCCTGCCAGATAATCTGATATTCCATTGTAAGTGTTCCGTCTGAATCGAACTCCAAGTATTCCGGATTGCCATCTCCTTCAATCTGCCAACGCCCTATCAGTTGAGCTTCTGGAGAAAAGAAATGATCATCTACTGCAACGGCTGCAATGCCTATTAAAGTTCCTATTAGAATGATCAGTCCAAACCAAGTAAACCCCAGATATGTATTTCTTGCTGTATTGATTTGCTTTGCTTTCGTTTTGGGCTTTGCCGTCTGTTCCGGGCTATGTTGTATTTTTACAAGCGGTGCTCCGCAATACTGGCAAAAGTGATTGTCTTCCGGTAGTTGCTTTCCACAATTTTGACAAAACATCCGATTACTTCCTTTCTCCTGTCGGAGCACCGCAATATCCACAAAAAGCGGCATCCGCATCAAGCTGCTTTCCACACTGACTGCAAAGGGTCTCAGGTAATTTATCATTGCTCACAGACCTTCCACAAATACCACAAAAGAGCGCATCTTCTGAAAGTTCTGTACCACATCCCGGACATCGGTGCTGAAAGGACTGCGGAACAGAAGGTTCTCCCTTATCTAAAGTATCGTAAAATTCTTCTGATTCCTGTTTTTGATTACACACCTCTGTGATTTTATCAAAGAGGGGTAATAGCTGCGGAAGAGGATCTTCATATGCTCCCTCATAGTAAGCTTTTCCCAGTTCCAGATATAACTGTTCTAGCTGATTGTTATCCGTAGGAATGTTCTGCGGAACATCCATATTTACAAATACGGTATTATCATTTTTTTCGTTCATGATTTTCCTCCTTAATTATACAAGGGTAAAGACATGGTTCTGGTTATCAATAAGAATCTTTGTACCTCTAGGCAGGCAATAAGTACGATCTTTGCCAAGAGGCTGACCGCTTTGAAGAAAGATACCCTTTGTACAAAGGGGCTTTACATGGTACTCTTTCATCCTTTCATCATAAGATAACACCCCATAACGAATCCCCTTTGCACTTGAATTAATCCATATATGGCAATGCTCTCCATCTGTTCCCACAAGCAGCGCTTCCTCTTGCTGAAAAAGCCGAACTTTATCTTTGAAAATCCCCGACTCCCCCTTTAAACCACCATAAAAGGGCTGCGCCATCTCAGACACAAAATGGGGCACCTCAGAATCAGTAGGTTTTAAGGGGGATGATGCGATTTCCTCTGGAAGGATTGCCTTCATGGGCTTAAATCGGCTGATTGGTTTTGTGCCAATTTCCCCGATCAACAGTCCTAATACAGATGCTGCAAAAATAAAAACAGATAACACACACCAAAGCGCAATCGTCCCTTTTACAGTACTAATCTCCATGTCCATATCAAAAAAAGAAATCGCTTCTTTTAATAAAGAGATTGTGCTGCCGATTTTGTCATAAACAATATATGCCATTACATTGTTAATAAGGGTTCCGGCAATACTTACAATAAACCCCAATTTGTTAGGGATCACAAAGAGTAAAAGACATATGATCACAGGCAAGAGCAAAAGTACAATGCAAAAGACAAAATAGGATTGAATTTCATCAGCAATCAGCTCAGATGTTAATTCAAAAGTATCCATCAGCTCTGTAATATCAGAAGACATGTTCACCATATCCCACAAGGAAATACTGATCTCTCCGAATCTGGCGATAGGCATGAAAAAGACAATCATAGAAAGGAGCAAGCAAACTCCTGTCAAGGCTTTAATTTTTAAAATGTTTTTCATTTATTGCTCCTCTTCCTCAATGATTTTTAGCATCTTTCTTCTCTGTTTCTTCCAGCTTTTCTCCTTAATGCAAAGCAGTACTATGCAGGTAATACTGCCTGCCAATCCCAAACAGAAAAATAAGATCCCCGTCGAAAATTCCATTTATAACCACCCTCCTGACTGCAGCTGAAGATTCATATCTGAAAGCAAACTCATTTCAGCATCTGTGTTATTATCTTTTAATTGAGCCTGATACATGTACTGGGCTTTGTCATAATACTGACGAAACTCCGTATAATCCCTTAATTCTTGGGGCATCTGATTTTGCCGCTCAATCTCCATAAAACCGTAACGTTTGTAAATATTATAATCTTCTCCGAACAGATCAGTCATTGTCTGCAGCACAGACACCACATGCTCCGGCTCTCCTTGCTTTTGATATAGGACAGCCAGGGTATCATAATCCTCGTAAACAGCCCACTGATTCTCCACAATTTCTTCAAGGATCTGGATCGCTTCCAAACGGTAGCTGCTGTCGCCGTTTTCTTCGGACAAATCAATATCAGCCTGAACTAACCTTACCAAAATTACCAGCTGATCTTGTTTTGGCAATTGTTTTTTTGCCTGCAGCAGTACATTACGGTTATTTTGCAAATCATGCTGCTCCTCATAGATCTTGCTTTCCATAATAAAGGCGCGCATTTGCATATAGGTGTCCTCTGTTTTGTCAATGCACTGTCTAAACTCCGTTAAGGCTTGTTCTTTCTCATTAAGTGCAGCATGGATTTCACCCTTAGTATAATGGATGGAGCCATCATCAAATCCATATTCTTCTGCATCATCTAAAATCTCTTTTGCCTTTTTTTCCTGTCCATTATGAGCCAGAGCAACCGCATAATCACGATAATACTGAGGGTCAAAAGCTCCCATATTGATTACCTGTTCGTAATCTTCTACTGCCGCTGTTGTGTTACCAAGTTCTAAATTAACAAGGCCATTTAAAGCATAAACATCTACCAGACGCTCCCTGCGGTCCTTGACCCTTTTGTTTTTCAGAATTTGATTTTTGATAAAATCGTGGCATTGGGTATACTGTCCCTGCAAATAAAGAGCATACGCATTTTGGTAGTAAGCCTCAATCTCGGAAGGCATTTTCTCTTTGGCCTGCTGAAACTTCTTCTTTGCACCGGCAAAATCCCGGTCATTCATACAGGCAATCTGTTCATCAACAATTTTGTTATATACTTCATACCGTCCGTTTTGCATCATGGAAAATCCGTATCCGGTAAGACATAGAAATCCTACTAAGAATATGCCTAAGACCACAGTATAAATTTGATGCCTTTTAACCAGCTGTCTGTAGCGGCTGTCCTTTTTGGGTATGGATTTTAGAGCCTGAAACATTTCCATAGCACTTTGATAGCGTTGGTCCGGCTCTATGTGGGCAGCCTTTTCTATTACCTCTGCAAAGGGCTC
>CAUEYG010000111.1 GCA_959021945.1 uncultured Eubacteriales bacterium
TCATTCCTGCTACCATTGGCCTGGAAAAACCGGATCCAGAGCTGACCCTGGATTATGTACCAAACAAGGGAAGAGATGCAGAACTCAAGTATGTGCTGACTAACTCTCTGGGGTTTGGCGGCCATAATGGAACGTTAGTTGTGAAAAAGTTTGAAAAATAAGGGGAAGCTATGTTATTAAATCAGGAGCAGATTAAAGAGATCATCCCCCACAGAGAACCCTTTCTGCTGGTAGATGAAGTGCTGGAAATGGAAGCGGGAAAATCCATTACAGCCATCAAACATGTGAGAGAAGAAGAATATTATTTTCAAGGACATTTCCCTGAAAGAAAAGTAATGCCGGGGGTCCTTCAGGTAGAGGCTCTGGCCCAGGCCGGAGCTGTGGCAGTTTTGTCTCTGCCAGAGCACAAAGGAAAGCTGGCCTTCTTTGGTTCCATTAAGGAAGCGAAGTTCAAACATCAGGTTGTGCCCGGAGATACCCTGACCTTAAAGGTGCATTTTGAAAAATTGAGAAGTAGGGCCGGAACTGGAAAAGCAGAGGCTTATGTAGGAGACAAGCTGGCGTGCAAATGTGAAATCATGTTTATGTTCGAGTAAGGAGCGCAGGCGGTGGATAACGTAAAGAAAATAAACGATATTTTAGTGAACCTTTTCAATGTGGTTCTAAAGCTGGAAGAAAAGGCGATCAAAGAATCCACCAGGAGGGATCTTTCCATTACAGAACTGCACACCTTAGTTGCCATTGGAGAGGGAAAGTCTAAAACCATGAGCCAGGTGGCTGCATCGCTTAAAATCAATGTCAGCACACTGACAGCAGCAGTCAACAAGCTGGTAAAAAAGGGTTATGTGGATCGCTTTCGTATTCCTGAGGACCGGCGTATTGTAAAGATCAGACTGACCGGCCAGGGCGTAGAAGCGGTCCGGGAGCACGAAGCCTTTCATATGGCCATGATTTCAGAAGCCATTTCTCAGATTCCTCAGGATGAGATTGGAAAATTTATTGCATCTATTGATAACATTAATGAGTATCTTTTAATGCGAAAACATCCACCTGCCAGAGATCCCGGCCCCTTCCGGCTAAAGTCTCTGCAGCTGGGAGCAGTACCAGTGCCAATTCCCATTTTTCAGGGAGCACTGAGTATTGGGCTGTCCATGAGCCGCTTGGCTGCTGCTGTAGCAAAGGAAGGGGGGATGGGCGTCATCGCTGCTTCTAAAATTGGATTCCGAGAACCGGATTTCCAGCAAAATCCTTTGGAAGCCAACAAACGGGCCCTGAAGAGGGAAATCAAAAAAGCCCTGGAACTGGCAGGTCCTCGTGAAAGCCGGGGTCCTATTGGAGTCAATATTATGTGGTCCTCCCGTCATGTAAAGGACTATGTCAGTGCCGCTCATGAGGCGGGGGCCGAAGTTCTGGTCTGCGGCGGGGGAATTCCAACGAACCTTCCGGCTTACTGCAGGGATAAAAAAGTGGCTCTGGTTCCCATTGTTTCCTCAAAGAGAGCCGCTAACATCATTATCCGCAACTGGACGAAAAAGTACAACCGGACGCCGGACGGCTTTATTTTCCAGGGACCTATGGCCGGAGGCTATTTGGGCGTAAAAGAATCACAGATGGAAACAGCAAAAGAAGATTTTTATAAAAATATTGCGGATATAAAAGGCGAGTTAGAATCTCTGGACAATTGCCCCTTAATTGTCTGCGGCGGGATCTATAACAGAGAGGATGCGGAAAAAGCATACGCCTATGGCGCAGACGGGTTTCAGATGGGAACCCGCTTTGTGACCACCCGGGAATGCGATGCTTGTGACGCCTTTAAGAATGCTTATTTGAACTGCCGGGAAAAAGATGTTACAATTATTACAAGTCCTGAAGGATTCCCCGGAAGAGTAATCAAAAATCATTATGCGGACCAGATTCACCAAGACCCACGATGTATTACCCAGGGGCTGATTAACGCAGCTATGGGAGACTTGGAAAAAGGGTTAGTGTTCTGCGGCAGCAAGATTTATAAAGCGGACAAAATTGAAAAGGTGGCCGACATTTTCCGGGAATTCATGGCAGGAGAAAAGCGCTGAAGGGAGATTGGCCTTATGCTTCATATTTATTACGGCCGCGAAAATGTAAATAAAGACAAGTTTATATTCGACTCTATAAAAGGCAAGACCTTACTGCTGGTGCCGGATCAATTTACCCTGCAGGCAGAAAGGGATGCTTTTTTTTATCTTGGGGCAAAAGGCCTGATGGATTTAGAGGTAGTCAGCATTTCACGTTTGGGATTAAAAGTGCTTTCCGAAACAGGCGGCGGCAGGACTGCCATGGTCAATAAGTATGGAAGGCACATGCTTTTGACCAAAATCCTGCGGGAGAGCAGAGACGAGCTGGACGTATACCGGGGACTGGAAAAAAAACAGTCCTTTGTTGAAATGGTTAATAATTTTATTTCCGAGCTAAAACAGTACGGCACTGTTCCAAAAACCTTGGAAGAAATTCGTAGCTCTCTGGCAGAACATACTTTTCTGGGAAAAAAGCTAAAGGACATCCAGTTGATTTTTCAGCGCTATGAAGAATGCATACAGGGAAAATATCTGGATACAGAGGATTATGTAAGTCTGTACACAGAGAAAATAGGGCAATCAAGTATGGTTCGGAGCTCTGAAATCTGGATTTACGGTTTTGATTCCTTTACCCCGAAAAATATTGAGGTTATTGGACAATTGACAAAAGCAGCTCCTCAGGTGCACTGCGTTTTTACTTGCAGCTATGAGGGTCGGGATCAGGAATTGTTCTCTCTGACCCAAAATCTGATGGAACGTTTCTGCAAGAAAGCGGAAGAAGAGAACATCGCTTTTGAAAGAAAACCTATTCCTGACATTTATCAAATTACAGACAAGCTACAGGCAGTCAGACATTTGGAACAGGAACTGTACTCCATTCCCGTAAAAAAAACAGAGAATCATGAGGGAATCACCCTACTGAAAGCAGCCAATTTTTATAATGAAGCCGAGTCAGCAGCAGCAAAAGTCTTGTCCCTTGTCAGAGATCAGGGCCTTGCTTATAAAGATATTATTTTGATCTGCAATGATATGGAGGAACGGGGAGCCATTGTGAAACGGGTATTTTCCCAGTATGGGATTGATCTGTTTCTTGATAAAAAGCAGAGTATCCTTCATAACCCGGTCTCTGTCTTTTTATTATCCCTTTTGGAAATCACAGGAAGGGGATACCGTACAGAGGCGGTTTTTCGCTTGCTGAAAACAGGCTTGACAGGTCTGGAATGGGACAGGATTGAAGCATTGGAAGTATATGCACGCAAATATCAGATAAAGGGGAGTAAATGGAAAAGACCTTTTACCAGAGGCGTCAGTGAATATGCGCCAAAGGCCCTTTTGTCCCTAGAGGAGGCCAGACAGCAAATTGTAGACCTGATTGAACCGTTCCGGGAAGCCTTTCAAAAATCTGGGACCGTGAAGGAACGTGTGAAGATCTTGTATCAATATTTATCCCAAGAGTGGCAGCTGCCGGAAAAGCTCATGGACATGATGAGCAGCCAGGAAGAAAAAGGTTATCTGGATGCTGCAGAGGAAACTGCCCAGGTGTGGGGGCTGGTTATGGATGTACTGGACCAGTTTGTGGAAGTTATCGGCCAGGAATCACTGCAGGCAGATGATTTTGGGGATATTTTAAAGGCAGGGCTTGAATCCATTGAAGTGGGGCTCTTGCCTCCGGCTGCTGACGGACTGATTATGGGCACCATGCAGCGGACACGGAGTAGTCATGTAAAGGCCATGTTGATCTTAGGAGCTAACGAGGGACTGCTTCCCGCATCAGCGCCAATGGACAGCATCTTAAACGAAGATGAAAAGCGGCTTCTTGCCGGTGAGGATGTGGAGATCTGCAAGGTAGATGAAATCCGGCTTCAAGAAGAAAAGCTGGCTATTTATAAGAACTTGGCAAAACCATCAATGGGTCTGTGGATTAGCTGCTCTGCTTCAGATATAGATGGGAAAGAAATAAAGCCGTCCCAGATTTTTTTAAAGTTGCAGGATATTTATCCGGGCCTTGAACCAATACCGGAAATTGTAAAAAATGGGAATGCAAAGGAATTGCTTCAGGCAAAGGCCGCAGCAAAAGAATATTTGACAGCAGCGCTCCGTCATATGGCAGACGGAGAGAAACTGGATCCAGTATGGGAGACAGCTGCCGGATGGTATGAAAAAAGAGGGGAACTTTCTGCTGTCAGGGAAGGGCTATTTTTTACCAATCGTCAAAAAGACTTGGAGCAGGAGCTGATACAGAGGTTATATAAAAAAGACGGTTGGGAAGAAATGGCGGTGAGCCCTTCCAGACTGGAACAGTACAGCAGGTGCCCTTTTGCCCACTTTATCAGCTATGGACTTAGGCCTGATGAGGAGCGTCTCTATGAGCTGGGCGGACGAGAGCTGGGGGACTTGTACCATACTTGCTTGATGGAATTGTCCCGGCATCTGACAAGAGAAGGCGTTCCGGTCAATGCTCCTGAATCGCCTTGGATGACGGTTTCAAAGGAAGAGTGTGAGGAAGAGATCAGCAGGATTCTAAAGGAACAAGCCGGAAGCTACAGGGAAGGTCTCATTGACAGCGGCAAGGAGGAGACCTATCGGATTGGGCGTTTAAAGGAGATCTGCAGCCAAATCAGCTGGGTGATGATCGACCACGTTCGCCGGGGAAAGATTAAAACCATGTTTTTTGAACAATCCTTTGGAGCAGGACAGAGCATTCCTCCGGTACAAGTGGATACAGACCAGGGGAAAATCCTCATTGAAGGAAAAATTGACAGAGTGGACATTTTGGAAGATGAGAAAGTCAAGATTATTGACTATAAAACCGGATATGAAAGGTTTGATGTCAACGAAGCAAAAAAAGGGTATCGCCTTCAGCTGATGCTGTACCTTCGGGCTGCTCAGCAGGAAAGGGAGCCTGCCGGTGTATTCTATTTCCTCATCAGCGAGCCCTCTGTCAGCGCAGAATCTTTTCAGCCGGAAGAATTAGAAAAGAAAGTGACACAGGAAACGCAAAAAACTTATAAAATGGATGGCGTCATGGTGGATGACCCTCAAGTGATCCGGGAAATTGCCGGGGATTTCACCGGATATTCAGATATTTTCCCTGTAAAACAAACCCAAAAGGGGATTACAGGAACAGGAGCTGATAAACTTCTTGATAAAGAAACCTTTGAAAAGCTGCAAAAAGAGATTGATGCTAAGATTGAAGAGCTTTGCGGAGGCCTCATCTCCGGAAACATTAGGATCAGGCCTAAAAAATCAGGAGACGCTAGCGCCTGCACCTACTGCAAGTATAAAGGAATTTGCCAGTTTGATCTGGCTTTTGAAGATTGTAACTATGAGAGAATATGAGTGGAGGTTTTAGACATGATTACCATTAATAAAGGACAATGTATTGGCTGCCTGAAATGCGTCAGTGTATGCCCGTTTACGGTGTTGGGTACTGCAGAAGGAAAGCCCTATCTGAGAGAGGATAAGGCCTGCTTGAAATGCATGCACTGTGCTGCTGCCTGTCCGCAGAACGCCATATCTTATGGTGATCAAGATGCAGTGCTGCCGCAGCAGGTGCAGCCGCTTCCAGAAAACTTTTCTGAGCTTTTAGAGAGGCACATCTTGACAAGGCGATCTTACCGGCATTTTAAAAACGAGCCTGTTGACCGGGATTTAATCGGCCATGCTTTGGAACTGGCCTCCTGGGCTCCCAGCGCTAAAAATCAACATCCGGCAAAATGGATGGTTTTGGACTCCCCGGATGTGATCAAAAAAATAATGGACCAGATCATCCAGTATGTAAAAGACACCGGACTATCGCCGGAAATCGCCAGTGAGTATGAGGAGGAAGGCAATAATGTGGTAATGGGAAATGCGCCTACTTTAATCCTGTGTTATGGGAGAGAGAATGCGATTAATTCTCCTACCGATACGGCCATTGCCATCACAACAGCAGAATTGTTCCTGCAGGCACAGGGTGTCGGTACTTGCTGGGCCGGTTATCTGACTAGGCTCTGCAATGCCATTCCCCAAATT
>CAUEYG010000112.1 GCA_959021945.1 uncultured Eubacteriales bacterium
GGAGTTGACCACAATGACAAAAGGCTTTTTCAGCTCCTTGAGCTGATGAATGACCTTTTCCTCAGCCTCTTCATAATTTTTCCGCGGAATTTCCGAAGTGGTCCCATCCGTTGTAACTACGATACCAATGGTGGAATGTTCTTCAATAACTTTTCGCGTCCCTTTTTCTGCCGCTTCTTCAAACGAAATTTTCTCCTCATCCCAGGGAGTGCCTACCATTCTGGACTTACCGTCTTCCACATGGCCCAATGCTTCCGGCACTAAATATCCTACGCAGTCCACAAGGCGAACGCGGCAGTTCATATTGCCTGGCATCTGCAGGCTGGCCGCCTCAGCAGGAACAAATTTTGGCTCGGTTGTAGTAATGGTACGTCCGGAACCGCTCTGCGGCATTTCGTCCAGCAGCCTTTCTTTGGCGTAGACATTTTTCATATTAGGCACCACCAGCAGGTCCATGAACCGCTTTATAAACGTAGATTTTCCTACGCGGACCGGACCGACAACGCCTATATAGATATCACCCTGGGATCTTTTAGCAATGCTTTCATAGATATTTAAACTTTCCAAAACAAAAACCTCCCTGTGCTTTCTAGCAAGATGAAAGTACTATAAATCAATATAGTATATTAGAGAGGTTCCCTCAATATTCAACTCTTTTTCTATTTTAACCAAAATATGCAGGCACACCTTTTTTCTCTATACGACCCTACCTTCCAGGCTAAAGGTCTTTCCTACAGTAACCTTTACATCTACAATGCTGCCGATTAGTTCCTGTCCCCCCTGGAAGTTGATCAGCTTGAACCCTTCAGTCCTTCCTGTCAGCGTTTCTTGACTGGTTTTGCTGGTTCCTTCCACCAGCACTTTCTCCACTCTGCCTTCATAGGCTGCATTTTTTTTGGCTGAAATAGAGTTAATCAGCTCCACCAACCGGTTAAATCGCTCATGCTTGATTTCCTCCGGAATTTGGCCTTCATAGGCTGCTGCCGGCGTGCCTTTGCGAATGGAATAAAGAAACGTAAAGGCTGAATCAAATTCTACCCTTTTTACTAAATCCAAAGTTTCCTGAAAGTCTTCTTCTGTCTCTCCCGGAAATCCTACAATCATATCAGTGCTGACCGTGATTTCCGGCACAGCTGCCTTTAGCTTGTGAATCAGATTCAAATAATCTGCTTTGGTATACTTTCGATTCATCTTTTCAAGGATTCTGCTGCTGCCCGACTGGACCGGAAGGTGAATATAATTGCACAGCTTGCGGCAGTCCACAAAGGCCTGAATCAATTTATCGGAAAGATCCTTTGGATGAGAAGTCATAAATCGAATCCGCTCCAGACCTTCCGTTTCATTGAGCAGATAAATCAAATCTGCAAAATCCGTGCCTCCGTCTCCTTGATAGGAATTTACATTTTGACCCAGCAAGGTTACTTCCCTGACGCCGTCCTCTGCAAGGCGTCTTACCTCTGCTGCAATATCCGCCGGTTTTCTGCTGCGTTCCCGTCCTCTGGTATAAGGCACAATGCAGTATGTACAGAAATTGTTGCATCCATACATAATATTGACGAAGGCCTTGTGCTCGTACAGCCTTTTGGCCGGAAGCCCTTCTACAATATCGCCGCCATCCTCCCACACATTGATGATCTTTTCCTTTTCCTCCATAACACTGCGCAGCAGCTGGGGAAACTGGTGAATATTGTGGGTTCCAAAGATAATATCTACCCATGGATATTTGGCTTTGATACTGTCGATGATGTGCTGCTGCTGCATCATACAGCCGCAGACACACACCGTAAAGTTGGGATTTTCTTTTTTTCTTCGCTTTAATTGTCCCAGAGTTCCAAAAAAGCGCTTGTCCGCATTTTCCCGCACACTGCATGTATTAATAATGGCCACGTCAGCAGCATCTCGCTCTGTGCTTTGAGAAAATCCCATCTGTGACAACATCCCTGCTATGGTTTCCGAATCATGTTCATTCATCTGGCAGCCAAAGGTAGTGATATGGTACGTCTTATGCCTGCTCATGTTTTTTCTCTCTCCCCATGAGCAGTTCTACAGCCTCCCTGGCATCCACGTTTCCATTGATGACATGATAGAGCTGTTCTGTAATTGGCATCTCAACCTCTTCCCGCTTGGACAGGTCATATGCTGCCTCTGTCGTAAACATCCCTTCTACTACCATGCCTACTTTTTCTGTCGCTTCTTTTGGAGCCATTCCTTCACCGATCATGATGCCGCATCTCCTGTTTCTGGAATGCATGCTGGTACAGGTAACGATCAAGTCTCCTACACCGGTAAGGCCTGCAAAAGTAGCCGGATCAGCCCCTAGCTTAATGCCCAGGCGTTTGATTTCAGCAAGGCCCCTGGTCATCAAAGCAGCTTTTGCATTGTCTCCAAATCCCATGCCATCGGAAATGCCTGCACCCAGCGCAATAATATTTTTTAAAGCGCCGCCCAGCTCAACACCTACTACATCTTCTGTTGTATAGACCCGGAATCGATCTGTAATAAAGATATCCTGGACCTCTTCCGCCAGCTTAAGATCCCGGCTGGCTACTGCTACGGTAGTGGGCAGATTTTTGCCCACCTCTTCTGCATGAGAAGGCCCGGACAACACCACATATCTGGCTTCCGGCCGCTTGTCAAAGGCAATTTCCGACATGCGCAGCAAGGTCTTTTGCTCAATTCCCTTTGCCACATTAACCAGAATCATGTCCTGCTTTAAATGAGGAAGAGCCTGTTCAAAGGCGCTCCTAAAATGCTGTGCAGGTGCAGAAAACAAAGCGACATCTGCTCCTTCCAGAGCGTTTTCAATGGTTTTTACTGCTGTCAGCTGTTCCGGAAACCCAATTCCCGGCAGATATCTGACGTTTTCTCTGTTTTTTTCCAGCTCTTCCACATGCTCCTGGTTTATATCCCAAATCTTCACCTGGTGCCCCTTGCCGCTGAGAGTAATCGCCAGAGCGGTACCCCAGCTGCCTGCACCAATTACACCAATTTTTTTCATTGTTTTTTCTCCTTGTTAAAAATGCCCAGCTTTGGCTCTTCTCCCCGAAACAAACGCACAATATTGGCTCTGTGCTTGATAATAATAATCAGGGCCAAGACGCACCCTAAAAAGATAAAATCGGGTTCCAAAAAATAGCATAAGGCTGGGAAAGATAAAGCTCCTAAAACAGAGCCTACTGACATTCGCTTGGAAACCAGAACTCCCACAAGGACCACTCCCAGTGCGGAAAGTCCCAAAAGGGGATTTAGCCCCAGCAGGGACCCAAAGGCAGTAGCAACACCCTTACCTCCTTTAAACCGATAAAAGACCGGCCAGATGTGCCCCAGCATAACGGCCACCACACAAAACATGGCGCAGACAGGTCCGCCCACCAGCTTTCCTAAGAGGACTGCTGCTACACCTTTTAACACATCTACAATTAAGGTAATGGCTCCCGCTTTTTTGCCCATAACCCGCAGCGCATTGGTGGTTCCTGCATTTCCGCTGCCTTCTTTTTTAATATCAATGCCCTTGGCCTTTGCCAGCAGCGTAGACGGCGAAATATTGCCGATCAGATAAGCTGCCAGGACCATGGCCAAAAACGCTGGATCAAACATCTTCCTTCTCCCCTTTTTCTCTGAATACAAATTTTATGGAAGTGCCTTCAAAGCCAAAGCCTTCCCTGATTTTATTCTCCATATACCTGGCATAAGAAAAATGCATCAGCTCTCTGGAGTTTATTTTAAACGAAAACAGCGGAGGTTTCACCCCTACTTGCGTAACGTAATAAATTCTTAATCTTTTGCCCTTGTCAGAAGGCGGCTGTTTCATCATCATAGCATCTGTAATCAGACTGTTGAGCTGTCCGGTGGAAACCCGCATAGCTCTGTTTTCCGCCACTGCCTTTGCTGTCTGCAGCACATTGGGAATCCTCTGTTTGTCCAGAACAGAAATGAAGACAGAAGGTGCATAGGACATGAAGGTCAGCTCCTTGGCGATGTCCTCCCGAAAACGCTTCATGGTGTTGGTCTCTTTTTCCACCAAGTCCCACTTGTTGACAACCACCACAATTCCTTTTCCTGCTTCATGGGCTACTCCGGCAATTTTTTTATCCTGCTCTGTGATTCCCTCTGTTGCATCAATCATCAAAAGGCATACATCACACCGTTCTATGGCAGCTATGGCCCGTATGACGCTGTACCGCTCAACATCTTCATTTACTTTGCTCTTTCTGCGGATACCGGCAGTATCAATCAGCAGATATTTTTCTCCATCCGTTTCAAAAGGCGTATCAATGGAATCCCGGGTCGTTCCTGCAATAGGAGACACAATCACCCGCTTTTCCCCCAGCAGTTCGTTGATAAGGGAGGATTTTCCAACATTGGGCTTGCCGATCACTGCGATTTTAATTTCATCATCCTCTTCCTCTCCTGCGCCCTGAGGAAAGTTCTCAATGATCAAATCCAGCAAATCTCCAAAATTCAGCATATTGGCAGAAGAGATTGCAATAGGCTCACCAAGTCCTAATTCATAAAAATCATAAAAGTCGTCAGGCAGCTGGGGTTTATCTACTTTGTTTACTGTGAGAATGACCTTTTTTCCGGTCCTCATGAGCATCATACCCACTTCCCGGTCCGCAGCAGTCAGCCCGTCCTTACCGTCTACCATGAATAAAATCACATCTGCTGCTGCCATGGCCACTTCGGCCTGCTCCCGCATCTGAGATAAAATCACATCTTTGCTGGCAGGCTCTATGCCGCCTGTGTCAATCAGTGCAAAATGAACGCCGCTCCATTCGGCTTCTGCATAAATTCGATCTCTGGTCACGCCGGGCGTATCTTCCACAATGGCCACTCGCCGGCCTACCACTTTGTTGAAAAATGTGGATTTCCCCACATTTGGTCTGCCTACAATGGCAACAATTGGTTTACTCATCAAAAATTCCTCCTGCGAAGTCCTCTGGATCAAATTCTTTCAGATCATCAATGCCTTCGCCTACGCCAATATATTTCACTGCCATATCCAGCTCATCGGCAATGGTTATAACGATGCCGCCTTTTGCCGTTCCATCCAGCTTTGTCAGTACAATACCGGTAATATCTGCACTTTCATTAAACTCTTTGGCCTGGGAAACAGCATTTTTACCTGTAGTGGCGTCTAACACCAGCAGGTTTTCTCTGGCTGCCTCAGGAAATTCCCGGCCAATCACTTTATCCATTTTGGAAAGTTCATCCATCAGGTTCTTTTTGTTTTGCAGCCTGCCGGCAGTATCGCAGATCAGAACATCGATATTCTTTGCTTTTGCTGACTGAATCGCATCGAAAATCACTGCTGATGGGTCAGCCCCTTCCTGGTGTCTTACTACATTAACACCCACTCTTTGTCCCCATATATCCAACTGTTCACTGGCTGCTGCACGAAAAGTATCTGCTGCCGCCAGCATAACGCTTTTTCCTTCCTGTTTGCATTTATGAGCAATTTTGCCTATGGAAGTGGTCTTGCCGCCGCCGTTAATGCCGATCATCAGTATGATGAGGGGGGTGTCCTGACAGAGCTGGTGGCGATCTCCTTTGTCAATAAGGCTGGCAATGATTTTTTTCAGCTGTCCTTTTACTTCTTTGGGCTGTCTCAGATAATTGCTCTTTATGTCGCTGCGCAGCTGTTCAATGATGTGCATGGTAGTTTCCATACCAATATCAGAAGTGATCAGAACCTCTTCCAGGTCCTCAAGCAAGTCATCGTCAATCGTTGGCCTTGATAAAATTACGTCTCCGATCCGTTCGGAAAGACGGCCAAAAAAACCTTTTTTCTTACCAAATTCCATAATCTCCATCTCCTTTTCTATGATTCAAAACGATCTCCCAGGTTCAGGGAAAGCACTTTGGAAATTCCTTGTTCCGGCATCGTAACGCCGTACAGCACATCTGCGTGCTCCATAGTGGCCTTCTGGTGGGTAACAAGAGTAAATTGTATGTTATTAAATGTTTTTAAATATTTTGCAAACCGTTCAATGTTTGCATCATCCAGCGCTGCCTCCACTTCATCTAAGATGCAGA
>CAUEYG010000113.1 GCA_959021945.1 uncultured Eubacteriales bacterium
TATATATGATACTTTCAGCAATCTGCTCTGCTGTCGTCGTTTTGCCACACCATTTGGGACCTTCAATCAATACAGCCCCCTTTCCCTCAAGCTTTCTTTTTAAAATATTATCTGCGATTCGTGTCTTATAACCTTCCATTTCTCGCACCTCTTTTCTATCTACGAAATAAATGATACCATCTATTATACCACAGGTTCAACATTTTTCCGACGATTGGCGCGATTTTATTCCGATTGTTCACCTTTGAATGTTATGTACAAAAATCCTACTACACTTTTGCAATCTGATACATATCCCGCAGTATCTGAGCCCCAGCCGGGAAAAAGTTCATAATATTCCAGTAGCTTACTCCCGCCAGCCCAAACTCTGATACAAGTGCCAGCTTGGCCCTCAGACTCCGAGCATCTTCAAACCATACTACGCGGTCAATGCCATTTTCATCCGTGTAATAGTAATAAGGGGATGCAGCCTGTTCATCAAACTGAATTTCCGCTCCATACCGGGCAGCCCTAGCTGCAGCCTCATCGTTTGAAATCATTTCTGCCCGTGATTCTCCCCTTATAAAAGGCAATTTCCAATCATACCCGTAATTAGGAATTCCCATTAAAATCTGATCCGGAGGGATTTCACTCACACCATATTCAATGACTCTGCGCACTTGATTCAGCGGCGCTATAGCCATGGGCGGACCATAGGTATAACCCCATTCATAGGTCATCAGCATCACCAAGTTGGCAGCCTGCCCCATCCCATAATAATCATGACCCTGATAGAGCAAGCCTTTTTGATCTTTCGATGTCTTAGGAGCCAGAGCTGTTGTAACCAGATATCCCTCTTCATTAAGCCGTTCCCTTGTCTTTCGTACCAGCTCTGTATATTGATCTCTGTTTTCAGCAAAGATGAACTCAAAGTCAAAGTCTACGCCAAACATACCTTTTGCTTTAATGTTGGCCAAAATACTCTCAATCAGCTGCTCCTGAGCCTGCGGATTCTCCAGCAGGACTTTCGTCTGTTCATTATTAAAAGCCCCCTTGCTGTCGATTGACGTAAGGACCATCAGCGGCTCTACGCCTGCTGCTCTGGCCGGTCCTACAATATTATCATCCTGCAGGTCCACCAGCTGTCCCGCTGCAGTAAAGCCATAACTGAACGCTGATACAAAAGTCAGGTCAGGCAGCCACAGTCCCAAGGTTTCCTGAGAAATGCTGGGATAAGCGTACCCGTTTACTAAAATTGTTTCCTTTTGCAGTTTTTCTGCCATAAAAAACCACCCCCGCTTATAGGCTATGCTGCGGGTAGGTGGTTTATCTCTTTTATTTTGCTTTCTTGGTGCTGTAAGAGCTGTAACTGCTGTAGACTTTCTTCCCTTTCACTGTTTTGTAAGCTCTCACCTTGTAGTAGTAGCGTCTGCCCTTTTTTAATCTTTTATTTGTATACTTTCTAGTCTTACTTTTTACCGTTTTAATGGCTTTATATTTGCCTGATTTTTTGGTGGCCCTGTAAATGCGATAGCCTGAAGCACCGGATACCTGTTTCCACTGAACTGTAATTTTTCGTTTGCCGGCCTTCGTACTGATGCTTGGGGTCTTTGGTCTGGGAGCCCTGGATACAGCAGAGGAAAAGGAATATACGGTGCTGCCTTTATAAGCCCGCACTTTATAATAATAGGTGGTTCCTGCAGTAAGACCGGTATCCTTATAGCTGGTACCCTTTACTGTCTTTATTTTTTTATAAGCGCTATTTTTGCCGGCAGCCCGGTAAATCTGATAGCCTGTAACTCCTGCGATCTTATTCCACTTGATCTGTAAAGTGTTATAGTTATAATAAGAGCTGCTGAGCCGCGGCGCACGTTTTACCATTTTGTTCAAATTGCTCAGCTCCGTTTTTGCCCCGCTGCGATAAAGGTCCTTTGCGCTGAACAAGGAGTATCCATTGCATCCATAGGTACGGAGTAAGTTGAGCTGATCAGCCAGGTTCGTAGATTTTTTCTTCCATCCCGGATCATCGCTGTATTTGATCCCTGTTCTGTAAGATGCCAATCCAATATACATAGGGATTTTCTCTTTGTTTAACGATTTCCACGCTTTCAGCCTATTGGTGTACATTTTGGTTTTTCCGGTCCGCCCCCACTGATCAGTCCAGTAGATCTGAGGAATGATATAGTCAATGTATCCGGTATCGGAAAGCCACGTATCTACATCCGCCCCTGCGCTGCGGCAGTTATCAATATTTCCCTGAGGGCTGATTCCAAACGTAACGCCGGAATCTATACTTTTCACTGTGCTGTAGACCTGCTTAATCATTTTATTCACATATTTTCGCTTGTTTTTTGCAGAAGGGTCCTTGCTGACTTTTAAAATGCTGGCGTTATCTTTATTTTTATAGCCCTTCTTTGCATGGTAAAAATAATCGTCAAAATGGATGCCGTCTACATCGTAATCCATGACCTCTTTTACTGCTGTCAGAATTCGGTCTGTAGAGCTTTGTTTGGCAGGGTCCCAGTAATAATCCATACTGATGCGGTAAGGGTTCATCCATGCATGGAGCTCCATGCCTTTTTTATGGGCCAACTCCACCATAATTTTCAGCGGGTCAAAAGAATAAGTATTCTTTGCCTTTTTTGAAGAGGAAGCTTTCGATGTCAAATAGGACATGGCCTTAAAGGTGGAACTCTTCCACGCCGCATCATCAAAAGCTCTCACATGAAAATAAACCGTATTTACATTATTTGATTTTGCTTTGCTCAAAAAACTAGAGGCCTTAGAACGAAACGTGGATTCACTGTTGGTTTTCATTCCTAAAGATCCAAAGTCCACATAGGAAAGCCAGATTCCTCTCACCTCTGTGCTATCGCTGAAAGCGCTGACTTCCTGAGCCTTATTATATGGCATCACACCTAAAATACTGACAATACTAAAAATACATGCTGTGATTATTACTGCAATTCTTTTTTTCATTTTTTCACCACTTCTTTTTGATAATTTCTTAATTCCTTTCCTGCACTCTTACGATAAAAATCTTTGGCACTAAAAAGGGCAAATCCTCCGCATCCTTTTTCTCGCAAAAGAACAAGTTGCTCTGCAATATTCTGCCTGGATTTTCCCCATCCCGGATCATCGGTGCTGACCTGTCCTGTACGATAAAGGGCAAGACCCGGGTATAAAGGTACCTTTTGTTTGTTTAAGGAAATCCATTCCTCCAAGGTATCTGTAAACATCTTTTCTCTCCACTTGGCGCTGTGCTGGTCTGTCCAGTAAATCTGAGGCACCACATAATCCAGATACCCCTCCTGAGAAAGCCAGGTTTTCACATCAGCTCCAATAGACTCACAATAACTCACATTGCCCGCCGGACTGATGCCAAACTGCAGATCTTCCCCATATTCTTTCACCTTATCATATACAGCAGCCACCATCTTATTGACATTTTCCTTTTTCTCTGATTCCGGCACCTGTGAATCTTCCTTGTAAAAGTAATCGTCAAAATGAATGCCATCCACCTTATAATTTTTTAGAATTTCATCAACACACAAGAGTATTTCCTCTGTTGATTTTTCAGAAGCCGGATCTAAAATAGGCTGTTCCAGATCATAGCCTCGATACGGGTTAAGCCATGCGTGAAGCTCCATGTTGTGTTTATGCGCCAGTTTTACCATAATCTTGAGAGGATCATAGGAAATGTTTTCCTTCTTATTCCAAATATATTTGCTCATGGCAAAATGCTGCGACGGATAGGATGCATCACGAAATGCTCTTACATGGAAATAGACCGTATTAATGGCATTTTTCTCTGCTTCCTGAAAAAAAGCTTCTGCATTTTGACGAAAGGTTTTTTCATCCTTGTTATACAGACCCAGGGATTTAAAATCCACATAGGCCAGCCATACTGCTCTGACCTCCCCTTCCTGTCTGACCGGCTCTGTTTTATTGCACCACACCAGACCTGCAAGGAGCAATATCAGGAGAAAAAGGGCTGCTGCCCGAACCCCTGTTGAGAGGCCCTTTCCCCTGCCATACCGCTTTTTTCTTTTTCTTCTTGGTTTTTTCTTCATACTAATCGGTTAAGCCGCCCCCCATCAAGAAAGCTTTTCAAGTTAGCGCCGCATGTATCCACCACTACTTTTCGTGTTTCTACAGGAATAAATCCAATGTGAGGCGTAATCCAGCAATTTTCAAGGCCAATCAAAGGATTTCCTTCTTCCGGAGGCTCCTTTGCCAACACATCCAGTCCAGCCCCTGCCAGTTTTCCGGATCTCAGAGCATGGGCCAGGGCCTCTTCCTCTACAAGGCCGCCTCTGGCTGTATTAATTAAGATAGCGCCATCCTTCATCTTTTCAATAAATGCCCCATCTACCATTTTCTCATTTTCTTTTGTCAGCGGACAGTGAAGGGACACTACATCAGACTGAATCGCTGCCTCAGGGTCTCTGCTGTAAACATGAACTGTCATGCCCAGAGCCTGAGCAATCTGGCCAACCCTTTTCCCAATGCTACCATATCCAATAATGCCTATGCTTTTTCCTGCCAGCAATGTTACTGGCGCTTTTATAAAGGTATAATCTTTGCACTTCTGCCACTGGCCTTTGACTACTGCATCATTGTAAAGCTCCACCCTATTGGTTACTGACAGCAACAGGGAAATGGCCTGCTGAGCTACTGCATCGGCAGAATAGGCTGGTACATTTGCCACTGCGATTCCCAGATCTTTAGCAGCTTCCAAATCCACATGGTTGTAACCTGTGGCAGCAACGCCGATAAAGGACAGGTGCGGGCACTTTTCCATGATCGATCGGTCCAGAGAAACAGCATCGACAAATACTGCATCCGCCTCCTCCATTCTTGAAACCATCTCTTCTCTGCCGGTCCGTTTATAAGTTACAAACTGACCCAGGCTGGAAATGGGTTCCCAGGAAATGTCCCCGGGATTAAGGACTCCACTGTCTAAAAATACAATCTTCATTACTCACTCCTGATCTAATGTTTTTAAAAGACATTCCAAATCTTGCTCCAGCTTTTTGCTCTTTTTCCCCTTCACCGTAACGACCATATTCTTTCTAGTAAAAAGAGTTCTTGCCAGCTCTGTTATTTCTTCTGCAGTTACGGATGCATAGGCTTGTTTCCGCCCCTCCAGATTTGTATCTGCTTTCTGCAAAATATGGCTCTCATAGGCCTGAATCCAATTTAGGTTGGAGGCGTGATCTAAAATCAGCTCTCCATTGTCAATATAAGCTGCCTTTACATAGTCCAGCTCATCTTTGATTCCCGTTTTTAACTGGCGAAACAAATTCATAACAATTTCAACAGATTCCAGGAGCCTTGCCGGCTGTACTTCGTACTGAAAGTATAAATTCCCAATATTGCTGTACTGCTCCATCCCCGGATCAAAACTGTAAATATATCCGTACTTCTCAGACAGCTCCTGATGCAGTTTGGCATTTTCACAATCAAAAAGAATATCGTAGAGCAGTGTATAAGCTGCCTGACTATAGGCTTCCATATCAAGGTCAAAGGAAAATCGAATCATGGTATCGCTGCTCTTTTTAAAGAAGGCCGTACCGTCTCTTTGAAAAAAACGCTCCGGCACAGGAGCATGATTATTTCGTCCAGATAAGGTTCCCTTTAAATGGTATTGCTCCACTTCTTTTTTCAGATAATTCAGATCATCTTTGTCTGCATGGCCTGTTACATAAAAAAATAAATTTGCCGGGGAAAACAAGGACTGATGCGCCTGCTGCAAGGCTGTCTTCCTCATCCGGTCTAATTGTGAACTCTTTCCGGTTATGGTTCGGGACAAGCTGGTTCCTTCCCATACAATGCCTCCTGAAAAAAAGGCCAGGGAGCTCTTTTCATCATCCTCCCGAATTTCGGCTTTAATCCGTTTCCTCTCAACATCAATTTCTGAAGCAGGCAGACAGATAGGTTCAAAGAGCTTTGTAAACACAGAGATAGCTTCTTTCATGTGTTTTTTAGCGCCAATCATCTCAAATT
>CAUEYG010000114.1 GCA_959021945.1 uncultured Eubacteriales bacterium
AGCGCGGCCTTTCAGGGAAACTATTATGTAGATCTGTCATCTTCTAGGAGTGAAGAAGATGCAGTGGCACTGGTGAGAGCCCACATAGAGGCAAATCCGGATCTTGACCATATTTTAGGGTGGGGCTGGTTTATTATGGATTGGACGGAGCACAAGCTTCCGTCAAAAGCCTCTTTGGATCAGGCTTTTCCCAATATCCCGGTCTACATGTTTTCCAACGACGGACATACCTGTTGGGTCAATACCAAAGCATTAGAGCAATGCGGAATTACGAAGGAGACTACGGTAAAATACGGCAGCATTGGAAAGGATGCCAATGGGGAGCTTAATGGATTGCTGTATGAGAATGATGCGGAAAGCAGTGCAATGGAATATTCGGGCCGTATGACTGAAGAGGAGTGGAAAATCGTAGAGGAAAAAATGTACCAATATCTGGCCTCCTGCGGTGTGACCTCTATTGCAGATGTGGCGGCAGGTACGACCCTGACAGAAGAACCGGACGGTTATCAAAAGCTACTGAAAGCGCGGAAGGAGGGAAGACTTTCTGTTCGTGTCCATTTATATCCCAGCCTGGGGGACAATGGGGATTTTGCTCTGGCAAAGGAGTTGAGAGAGAAATATCAGTATCCTGATTTGCAGGTCAGTGGATTAAAAACTTTTGTGGACGGGACCACATCTATGCACACAGGGTATATGCTGGAGCCTTATGCAGACAGACCTGAGGAAATAGGGTTTTCTGATTATCCGGCGGAATTATATGATAGGCTTTTAACTGCAGCCAACAAGGAGGGTTTCAGTGTGAAATTCCACGCTATTGGGGACGGGGCCGTTCGAATTGGCTTGGATGCTGCAGAAAAATCTGCAAAAGTAAATGATATGACAGGAATCCGAAATTGCATTGAACATGCAGAGAGCATTGATCCGGCTGATATCCCAAGGTTTGCAGAGCTGGGTGTCATTGCATCCATGCAGATTGTACATTTGCCTTTAGATAATAATGAGAAAACAGAGCGAATCGGGAAAGAACGGGCCAGGTATGAATGGCCTCTGAGAAGCCTACTGGATGCAGGGGCTGCCTTGGCGTTGGGCACGGATTACCCTGTGTTTGAAGTCAATCCAATGATTGGTGTTTACAGCGCCATAACCAGATGTTTGGAGGATGGAACTCCGGTAGGGTCCAGCCCAGAGGAAAAAATCACTCTGGCAGAAAGTCTGCTTTCCTATACTAGGGGCAGCGCATATTCTCTGGGGCGAGAGAAGGATTTAGGGACTCTGGAGACAGGAAAATTGGCGGATCTGGTTGTTTTGGACCGCAATCTGTTTGAGCTGGAACCTGCAGAGATTCTCGCAGTTAAACCAGTGATGACCATGATGGATGGTCGCATTATCTTTGAAAAATAAAAAATCGTATAAAAGAGAAAAAACAAGAAAAGGAGCATTTCAATGAAAGATACAAGAGCACCTTTAAGTATGGGGACAAAGATTGGATATGGAATTGCGCAGATTGGAGATGCGGTCGTTTATTGTATTATGTTGACTTTTTTAGTTTATTACTTAACAGCTGTTGCACATCTTAATCCGGGAACTGCAGGAACCATTTCTTCCCTGGCCCTGTTCATCAGTGCAGTAGCTACATTTTTTACTGGATTCTTTTCCGATAATTGTAAAGCCAAAAAAGGAAGAAGGCGGCCGTTTATCAAAGCGGCGATGCCTGTTATCTTTGTTGCGGTTATTGCAGTGTTTTCTGCATTTGGTTTGGAAGGAACGCCTGCAGCGCTGTACTATGGATTCTTTGCCATTGTCGCATGGACAGCATACTGTACTTTCTTTGTACCATATACTGCCTTGGGTGCAGAGCTGACCAGCGATTATGGAGAGAGAACGACGATTCGTTCCTATGCTGCAGTGGGAACGCAGACTGGAAATTTCATCGGTACGGTGCTGCCACTGGCTGTTGTAGGCCTTTTCATGGGGATGGGCTTGAGTGAAGCTGCCTCCTGGACGGGCATGACATTTGTTTTCGTGACCTTGGCCATCATCTGTATTGGTATTATGGTGCGGGCTACAAAGGGAAAGGAGCTGATTCTTGATCCCAATGAAAAAACAGAGAAATCCAACTTGTTTAAAGATTATTTTGAGATCTTGAAAGCAAAACCCATGAAGTATTTGCTGCTTACTATTATTTGTTTTATTTTTGTGAATTCTGTTGTTGCAGGGAATATGACGTTCTTTGTCATTTATAAACTGGGGATGGCAGAGAGCTATGTCTCCGTTATCTTTGGCATTACCTTCCTGGTGGCAATCGCATTATCTGCAATTATTAACTTTGTAACTCAAAAGCTGGATAAGAAAAAGAGCTTTATCTTATTTTTCTGCCTCTCTGCCGCTGTATTGACTGCATTCCGCTTTATTGGTGTAGACAGTATTTTTATGCTGGCTCTTTTGGGGGCAGGCTTTGCCATTTCCAATGCTGCATATTGGCAGCTGATTGCAGCTATTATCTATGATGTTGTGGAGGTCATTGAGCTGAAAACAGGAAAGCGCGTAGAAGGCGCGTTATCCTCTCTGCAGTCCATTACGCAGCAGATTGGGGCATCTATTGCAGCGTTTTTATTAGGACAGATTCTTGCAATGAACCATTTTGCTGAAGGCGCAGCAGTGCAGCCGCCGGAAGCGCTTAATGCAATTGAACTGCTGCAGACTATTATTCCAAGCATCGGTCTTGTGCTGGGTGCGATTATGATGGCGCTCTATCCGATCAGTAAGGAAAAATTTGAATTAATACAGGATGCCTTGGAACAAAAGAAAAAGACAGGGACTTATAGCAAGGAGGGGCTGGAACGGATTGTTTAACTGCTGACTGCAATTGTGGGCTTAGCATCCAAAATCAAAAACCTCTATACCATTTCTGATATAGAGGTTTTTTGATATCTTTTCCTTCACGGTAAACATGAGTTTTTCAGAGAATAGCTATTTAGAGTCTCTCAGCTTGAACTCGTTGAGCAACTCGTCCAGATGCTGTGCCTGAGCGGAAAGCTCTTCGCTGGCTGCGGCGCTCTGCTGGGCAGTAGCAGAATTTGTCTGAACCACAGAAGAAATTTGATCAATTCCCTGTGCGATCTGCTGAGCTGCGGTGACTTGCTTATCAAAGGAGTTAGATACTTCATTGATTTTTCCGACAACGCTTTCTGCGCCTTGTACTGCAAAGCTCAGGGCTTCAGAAGTTTCATTGGCTAATTCCATGCCGTCTCTTACTGCTTCAATAGACTGTTCAATTAAAGCTGCTGTATTCTTTGAAGCTTCCGCTGATTTTCCGGCAAGATTGCGCACTTCATCAGCGACAACTGCAAAACCTTTTCCCAGCTCTCCTGCTCTGGCTGCTTCTACAGCTGCGTTAAGCGCTAGAATATTAGTCTGGAAGGCGATATCTTCAATGGTATTAATGATTTTTTCGATCTGTCCGGAGGTAGTATTAATACGCTCCATGGCGCTGACCATATCTTCCATTTTTTGCTTGCTTTTTTCCATCTCAAGGCCGACTGTTTCCGCTTCACTGCTGGCATCCTGCGCATTTGCCGCCATATCTGTAATCTGCTCTGATACTTCTGACATGCTGGCTGACAGCTCTTCTACAGAACTTGCTTGCTCTGTAGAACCTTGGGCCAGAGCTTGTGCACCGGATGAAACTTGATCTGCTCCTGCGGAAACCTGCTTTGCACATTCGTTAATATCCTGCAGGACATAATTAAGTGTCTTCATGATTTGATTCATAGAGGTTTCTATGCTGCCTAATTCGCCAACATAATCTGTTGAAGTACTAGCTCTCAGGTCTTGCTTTGCAATGCTTCCAAGGACTGAGGTCATATCCTGTACAACGTTTCTCAGCACACTGGCGGTTTGCTGGAAGGTATGGGTTAGAATTCCTATTTCGTCCTCAGACTTGGCTTCCAGATGTACATTAAAGTCTCCCTCAGCAATCTGTTCTGCTGCTCCTACGACAGCTTGAATTGGAAGAAGGGTCTTCCGCAGAACAGTAACCACTACAAAGATAATGGCAACCATAGCGACAATCGCAAGTCCGATCAGTAAATATGTCATGTTTCGTACTGCAGCATTCATCTCTTTTGTTTCCAGCACGGTTACAGCCCACCAAACGTCGTTTCCAGCCTGGATTGGAGAGTAAAATCTTGTATAGGCGCTGCCGGTTGAAGTTGTTTCAACGGAAAAGGCCTTTCCGGTTTTCATACTGGACATTACGGAATTGTACTCATCATCATCAAAGTTATCTTTTATATTTTCACCAATGCGATCTTTGTCCTGGCTATTGTAGATTACGGTTCCGTCATTTGCAATGATCGCATTGTACATACTGTCAAAGTGTCCGCTGCTGTCCAGCTTTTCATCAAAGGTATTAATGGCGATATCTGCTGCAGCTACGCCTTTAAAATCATCATTGTATATAATTGGATAAGCAATGGAAAGGACCTTTTGTCCCTCAAAATCAACAGGAGGAGTTACAATAATATCCTGAGCCTCTTTCGCCATGGTATAAAATGGCTCTGTTGAGTACTGGGAATAGGCGCCGTAACTGTAGGCTTCTCCATCATTGGTTCCTTTTGCGGAGATGACCGAGAAATCCTTAATGGCACTGTCAAACTTATACGGTTCAAAGGCGACCAGGACGCTGTTTACACTGTCGTTCCCCATGGCAGCGCTACGGAAGTTCTGACTTAAATACAGTTCTACTTCATAGCTGGACTGGGAATATTGTTTTTTGTACAGAGGGCTGCTGTATGTATTTGATGATGTTCCGCTGTTTGTTTTTTTGCTCTCCGCTTTTTCATACTCTTCGGACATATATTCATCTACGCCAGTTCCTACTGTATCTACTGCGTCAAAGATTGCCTGCACTTGCTGTGCATTTTTTTCTGAAATCGCGTTTAATTCCGATGAAGTGGCATCACCGACACTGTTTCGCGCATTAATCGTTACGGCTGTAATTAATATAATAAAAACGACTGCCAGTAACACAGAAATCACTAACGCTAGTTTTGTTGTTAAATTTTTCGCTCCTCGTTTTTTGAATTTAAAAATGTTTTTCATAAGCACCCACTCTTTCTTGAGCATTAAAAAATAAATAATCCATATGTCTCTATAGCATATACCATATTTTACGAATAAACAACATTATTTACGTAATTTCGACAAAAATTTTAAAACTTTTTCTACAATTAAAAAAATTTAAGACTTCCAGCATTTAATCTTGATCCTGATTTGTTTGTGTCCTGCGTATTGATTAAATTAGTATTGCATATATGAGCAATCTGCAATATAATAGTTATGAGAAAAGAGAAACCGATGAACGGTTGCTCGCAAATAGTGGAATAACAAATTACTCGTCCTATCTGCCAAGCAGGACGGGTAATTTATTTTTTGGATAAATTAACGCTTAATCTTTAGGATTAAGGCGATGAGAGCAATAACAAGTATGTATACCAGATAATGATTGCGTTAGACGCATCAGTCAGTTTGTGCAGGAAATGGATTTGACGGAGTTGATAGGAGAGCTATAAAGCTTTACTAAAGGCTTCTGCTTTCTTATTTAATTCTTCCACAGCCATATCTTGATCTAAGTGTGTTTCTCACCATTTTGTATAATCAAAGTCTTCTTTCTTTAGATGAGCAAATACATCTCGAATGCCACATTTCCTGTACAACAATATCTTTATCTTTCATACAAAAGCACCTTTGAACTAAGAACTTCATTGCGAAATCCTGGCTCTAAAGAGTCCCTTGACACTAAATCAACAGAACACTCTAAACTCTCTTGCAAGTCTTGAAGCATGCTGGACACATCTAATAGAGACAGTTGATCTCCTTTTTCAAAAAGTAAATCAATATCACTTTTTTCTGTCGCTGTTCCTTTCGCATGAGAGCCGAATAAATACATTCGATTTAATCCATATCTCACCGCAATTGGCG
>CAUEYG010000115.1 GCA_959021945.1 uncultured Eubacteriales bacterium
TTAACCTATGGGATTGGGTGTTATCGGAAACGCTGTAAGGTGGTACTGGCGGAAGGAGCGTCCATAAAAAGGTAACGCTAAAACCATGCAGGTTTGGCAAAAAGCAGCAGTGTTATTTGGAGAACCAAAAACATTGCTGCTTTTTTCGTGAAGGAACTGCCATCCCGTAGAGTTGAAAACGATTCGTACCACAAACTATATTGTTGGAGTTTATCTATTGTCGTCTCCCTTTTGCAGAAATGCAGGCGTTTTTTTGTTTTGCGGGGATCATAAGGTATGCCAAAATGCAAAAAAACACGTTATTATCCATACAATTTGTGGAAAAATAGCAGCTATTGACCTGAAAAATCCATGCTTTGGCTTTAAAATAGGGGCTTCACAAGAAATTAGCGAGGATTTTTGAGAAAGTTGTATGGATAAAAAGGTAATAATAGAGCTTTTGACACATAGGAAGTTACAAAAGGCCTGTCCTGCAGAAACCTTGGGACAGGCCTTTTGAGTTGTGCACCCGGCGGTGCACGTTTCTAACGGGTGAAAGCCCCGAATCCACCTAGCAGCAGGAGGGAGACAGCCGAAGGCAAGGCAGTATCATCGGCGGCACTCCTGCGTAATGGGACAAATAAAATCCTTCGCCATCTCTATATATTTCTTTTGGGCCTGGGAAAGGAACAGGATCAGGGGCTCATATTGACTGTCCTGCTGGGCCTGATTCAGATACTCGTAGTATTCCCCTTTCCTGTGATCTCCAATGATGAAAGGTATGATACTGCTTTTCAAGCATTCTTTAAATAAAATGATTCGGCCTACTCTACCGTTGCCATCTTGAAAAGGATGAATTTTCTCAAATTTTGCATGAAACTCTGCTAAATCTTTTAACGTATGAGAATCTTGATTGTGATAACCGTTCAATAGGCACTCCATATCAGCCGCTACATTTTCCGGCGAAGATGTGATAATATCAGATACCATGTTCTTCCTGTTTTTATATTCTCCAATGGGATAGCCATTTGCAATATCTTCAAAGACACCAGCCTTCAGACGGTAGTGATAGGCTTTGATCAGATCGCTGCTCAGGGGTTCATCACAAGTATCTAGCATATAATTGAACATGGTAAAATGTCCAGTCATCTCTTCTACATCTTTTGTACGAAAAATGCTGCCATCTGCCTTGATTGTACCTGTTTCAAAGATGGAGGCTGTTTGTTTTTCTGTCAGTGTGCTGCCCTCAATCCGATTGGAGTTATATGCTAGGGTCCTTTGTGTCAGTGCATAAACTCCGCCCTTATCTTGCTTTTTCATCTCAATACAAAGTCTGTCTTTTAATAGACTTACCAGTTTCTTTTCATCCATACAGGAAACTCCTTATCTGAAACAATTCGTGTTAGTCTGATTCTTTATTTCTATTATATAATAGTCATTTGAAAGAAAACAATACCCTTTATCTATGTATTCGACCCTATAGGTTATGGGCAGAATTTTCGATACATTCATCTACGCAGACCGGACCTGACAGCTCTTCACGAGCAATATAAAGCACCATGTCTTCCCGGACCCTTTGGCTCCATTTTACCAGAGTGAGACAACGGCCGGTAATTTCGATGCCTGTTATCCCGTAGGGATGGACACAGCTGCCAGTATTAAAATAAGGAGCCTTAGCAGAACCAAGACGGGGTCTGTGGGTATGGCCGGAAATTAAAATGTGGCTGTTCTGGCCAGCCCAACGGGACAGCCTTTTTTCCGTATTCGTCTTTCGCAGATTATTTTTTGCAGCACTGGTAGGATCCAGGAGCCCAAAATGTTCAAAAGGTTTCCACACATAACGAACAAGAAAACGGGCCAGTTTCCAGAAGGTGGAATTCAGCGTATCTGCCTGATGGCCGTGGGTAAGGTAAAGATCTCTGCACCCTTTTTCATCCTCTAAAATCAGACCAGAGTAATGCTCAATAGCGGGAAATCCCATGGGCACAGGGTCTGCATTTTCCATATCATGGTTTCCGTGCAGAAAATAAAGCCGCCCCTGTTGATAAAATTGAAAGAGCAGCTGAAAAGTCTGGCTGTGAATGTCAATGATCTGTGTCATACGGCGATTTTCCCACAGCTCATCCCCATCGCCGAGTTCAATATAAGTATAACCTTTCCGGTAATAATACTCCAGAGCAGCCTGATAAAGATTTCGGTTTTTTAGAAAATTATCATTTGATGTTCCGTTTCCCCGGTGGCAGTCGCTCATGAGAATATAACGGCTGTCATCGCAGAGCGCAAGCCGAGGAGCATTTTGGAATGCTTTGTTAAGACGTGATGAATAACTCATATTCTTCCTCCTGCACTAGTTTATGTGCAGAAAAAGAAAAGGTTACTCCGGAAGCTTTGAAAGTTTTTGAAAGACAGGGGATAGCGCTTCTTTGTTAAGGGGTTTTCTTACAAAAGCATCGATGTTCAAATCTTCTGATGCTTCAATGCTTTCCTCATCCTCTTCATAAACCAGCATTACCAAAGGAATAGACTGGTTTTCAAGCTCCTGAGAGCAGCGAATCTCTTTTGCCAGCTCAAATCCATTTAGAACAGGCAGCCTGGAATCAATAAAAACAGAATCATAGTGGTCGGAATCAGGAGCTGTAAAAAGCTCTAACGCTTCCAGGCCATTATGACAAGTGTCACAGGTGCCCCCCATATGTTCAATTAAATCCGATAAAAAATGAAGATCAGAACTGCAGCGGGTGACAAGTAAGAAATGGCAGCCCTTTAAAAGGGTGTTTTTAGGCGCATGAGTAGGTGATAATACACAATAAAAATAAAGACGTCCTCCTTCTTTTTGCTGAATCAGTTCAGCTGACAGGTTCGTCCACTTATAGCTGCCATCCCTGCACAGCACACGGCAATTGTAGTTAAACAAACGTCCATCCCGCAGGGTTGCAATGATTTCATCGTAAAGAAGATCCACATAGTCAGGATGAAAAATACTGAGGGAATCCTGATTGGTCAGAGCCAAAAGACCGCCCTTTTCATAACCGAACATCTCATCTGCCGCCTGGTTAAAATGGAGAAACTTGATTTCATCTGAAACGAGAAAGAGACTGATACCGGAAGGAATGCCGTCTAACAGCTCTTCGGTATAAGCTCTGTTGTTTTCAAAATCCTGCAATATCTTTTTATCCATATCGCGCCCTCCATAAAGCCCCTCTTTTTCATTATAAAGTGTGAATCCTGGATTGTCAATTTAAGTAAGGTTTTGTTATAATTAGAAAATTAAGGGCTGACGCAATATAATTTGGAAAAAAGCGTATAATAACGGTATGAAATATAAAAAAGAACAAAAAACAATTATCTTTGTCGTTATCACGACTGCCTTTATCACCACCTTTACAGGCAGTGCTTTGAACTTGTCAATCCCGGATATGGGGCATTATTTTCAGGTGAGCGCCAGCATTGTAGGATGGCTGGTAACAGCTTATATGCTCACTGTGGCGGCTTTGTCCGTGCCCTTTGGCAGAATCGCTGACCTGACCTGCAGAAAACGGATTCTGGTCATTGGAATACTGATTTTCAGCCTCAGCTCTGCAGCGGCTGTTTTTGGCGTGTCCATGTGGATGCTCATTGCACTGAGGATTACCCAGGGTCTGGGGGGAGCCATGATTTTCAGTACCAACACAGCAGTGCTGATCAGCGCCTTTCCCGGTGAAGAGAGGGGCAAAATCCTGGGATATTCCATTGCATCTACTTATGTGGGACTTTCTGCGGGACCGGTAGTAGGCGGCCTGCTGAACCACAACTTGGGATGGCGGTCTATTTTTGCTCTCACGGCATTGATCGGATTTCTCGTATTAGTCATTGCCTGGAAAAAACTGCCCAAGGATAACTGTGACAACAAGGAAAATGAATATGATATATGGGGAAATCTGCTGTACATCGGAATGATTGTACTGACCATGTATGGGCTATCGGATTTTCGTATGAAACCGCTGCCAATAGGCCTGGTGGCCGCCGGCCTGCTCTTGGGCTTTCTCTTTGTGCGCCATGAACGAAAAACAGCAGATCCGGTTATTCAGGTGCGAATTTTTAAGAGTAATCTTGCTTACAGCTTTTCCAACATAGCAGCCTTGCTCAATTATGGCGCAACCTTTGCGATCAGCTATTTAATATCCATCTATCTGCAGGTTGTAATGGGATACAGTTCACAGACTGCCGGGCTCATTCTCATTGTCCAACCAGCTCTGATGGCTGTTTTATCGCCCTATACAGGCAGGCTGTCAGACCGCATATCGCCCTTTAAACTGGCGTCTTTGGGAATGGGTCTGTGTTCTGCAAGCTTGCTGATCTTTGCCTTCATTGGACTTCAGACAAGTCTGTGGGTGATCTTGGCGGCGCTGGTAATTGCAGGCGTAGGATTTGCTCTTTTTTCATCGCCCAATACCAACGCCGTTATGGCATGTGTGGAGGAAAAGGATTATGGAGTCGCATCGTCTATTTTGGCCACAATGCGATCCATTGGCCATACTTCCAGTATGGTAATCGTTACCGTTATTGTGTCCCGTTATATGGGAGAAAAGGCTCTAGCCGATGCTGAACCGGAACTGCTGATCAGAACCATGCACACTGCATTTTTAATCTTTACAGCAGTTTGCGCAGTAGGCGTGTTTATTTCCTTAAAAAGAAAGACAGACGGAAAGAAAGGATAACATTATGTTTGAACAACGAATCAAAGAAAAAAAGCAGGAATTAATCGAAGCTCTTTTAGGGTGCATAAAAATTAACAGCGTCCAATCACAGGCTCTGGAAGGCAAACCATTTGGAGAAGGCCCGTATCAGGCCCTTGCCTATACTCTGGACTTGGCAGAGCGTATGGGTTTTGCTACAAAGAATATTGACAATGCAATCGGGTACGCTGAATATGGGCAGGGCGATGAAATGATAGCAGTTTTAGGACACCTGGACATTGTTCCTATTGGAAAAGGATGGGACTACGATCCCTTTGGAGAGCTTTGCGGAGACCGTATTTACGGCAGAGGCGCTTTGGATGACAAAGGGCCCATGATCGGCGCGCTCTATGCTCTGGATGCAGTGAGGCATTCGGGCCTGGCTTTAAAACGAAGAGTTCGTATTATCTTTGGAACCAACGAGGAAACAGGTAGCCAGGATGTGGTACGGTATAATAAAACAGAAGAAATTCCTGTCATGGGCTTTACTCCTGATGCGGACTATCCTGTTATTTTCTCGGAAAAGGGGATGGCCGAGTTTACACTGGAAAAGAAACTAAAAAACACAGGGCTGATTTCCGCCAAAGCGGGAACCGCAGTAAACCTGGTCCCTGACGGAGCAGAGGCGGAAATCCAATTGAGTGGGGGAGGTACACGCAGGTTGGAGGCTTCCGGTATTTCAGCCCATGCCAGTACGCCGGAGCAAGGTGAAAATGCTATTTCCCAGCTGATGAAAGCGATGGAAAATTGTGGAGAACTGGGAGAGCTGGGGGACTTTGTCCGGTTTTATAATCGATATGTGGGAAGGGAAACAGATGGACAGAGTTTAGGTATTGCCTGCGAAACAAAAGAGTTTGGAGCAACGACTGTTAATGCAGGGCTTTTGGAAGGGGACGAACATTACATCAAGGCCACCTTTGACTGCCGTTATCCTTGGGGAGAAGATTTTGAAAAACGGCTGAAACAGGCAGAAGTAAAAGCAGCAGAATACGGAATCAGCCTGAGCCTCATCAGCAATACAAACCCCCTTTATATTCCCAAAGACAGCCAGCTGGTGAGCACATTGCAGCAGATTTATCAGCAGAAGACAGGAAACACACAGCCTCCAATGGTAATCGGCGGAGGAACTTATGCCAAATCTATGAAAAATATTGTAGCCTTTGGTCCTGTTTTCCCGGATCAGGAAAATGTAATTCATCAAAAAAATGAATATATATCCATAAATCATCTGATAGAAAACGTAGAAATCATGGCAGAGGCTATCTATCAGCTGGCACGGTAAAGG
>CAUEYG010000116.1 GCA_959021945.1 uncultured Eubacteriales bacterium
GGCTACTAAGGGAATGTCATCTCTTTGCTCTCTGGGAACTTTTTGATCCACAAAAAAGTCCTGCAGCTTTTTTCTCCCTGTTTTCAGACTAATATAGTCGCCGGGATTCCTGGTCCTTAATACCGGCTGTCTGTCTCCATGCCGGGCCTTAATCTTATCCCAATCAAAGAGAGCCCCATCCTTTGGATATGCGGCAGGAGGATCTATGATGCGATGCTCCAAATGAAAGGGAAACGCTGCCTCTTTCTGTTTTTTCGCCGCTGCGCTCTTTTTATAAAAGAGCACCTTTTCATATTGGATTTCCATTTGATACCCACCTGCCACATGGATTGTACCTGATGGTTTCCCACCTGCCAAGAGTCCATCGGCCGCTTCCAAGTGTGCAGACGTAAGATCTTGGGTCAGACCTGCGTATTCAAAAGCTTTCATAACTGCTCTATGCCGAATTGGAGCCGGCAGCGCCTTTAGACCTTCTAAATCAAGGGATCCGTCATCTGCTGTAATCCCGGCAAGAGCCTGCTCTGTCATCTGCCACAAATAGGCCTTATCTTCACCTGCTGTTTTGCTGAGACGCAGCAGCGCTTCTGTAATGTTTGGGTTAAATTGTTCCCGCAAATAGGGGAGCAGTTCCAGCCGTACTTTGTTTCTCGTATAAATAGGCTGCAAATTGGTCTGATCAATGCGAGGCTTTAGCCCCTGACTTTCACAGTAGGCCTCAATGTCTTTTCTGGCAGTGTCCAGAAGAGGCCGGATGACAGAAAAAGGCCCTTGCGTCCGAATATAAGGCATTCCCGCCAGCCCGTCCGGTCCGCTTCCCCGCAGCAGGCGCAGCAATACGGTCTCTGCCTGATCGTCAGCATTTTGGGCTACTGCAATTTTAATCTGCTCTTTTGGAATGCCTTTTTGAACCAGCTGGACGCAAAATTTTCCAAAGGCTTCATAGCGAGCTTTTCTTCCGGCGGCTTCACTGCTGAGCCCTTGTTCTGCCGCCATGGTCCTGCAGTCATATACAAAACAGGTGCAGGGAATTTGTTCTTTTTGACAAAGCTCCTCCACATAAGCCTGGTCTGCCTCTGCCTCGCCGGGGCGAAGCTTGTGATTCACATGAACTGCGTATAAGGAAACGCACATTTCCCGTCTAAGCTCTTTCAATACATGAAAAAGGCACACCGAATCAGGGCCTCCCGAAAGTCCGATTACGATGTGCTCTCCATTATGAATTAAGTCGTGTGTTATGATTGTTTTTTTAATCGTTTCTTTAATCATTCTTTTTAATTTGTATTTCTTAACCTAACATGAAAGATCGGACGCCAAAATACCCCAGGACGAGAATTCCCAGTACGATTCTGTACCATCCAAAAACTTTAAAGTCATGTTTTTTAATATATCCCATCAAAAATTTAATGGCTGCCATGGACACCAAAAATGCCACGATCATTCCGTTTAAGAGCAGGACTGTTTCATCCTGAGTAAAGGAAAATCCAAACTTAACCAGCTTTAAGAGGCTGGCTCCAAACATAACCGGTATGGCGAGAAAAAAGGTGAATTCTGCTGCCACGGTTCTGGATACGCCAATCATCAGTCCGCCTAAAATAGTAGCGCCGGATCGCGAAGTCCCTGGGAAAACAGCTGCAATCAGCTGAAAAATTCCGATAATCAGCGCCTGCTTGTAAGTCAATTCTTCCAGACTGTTTACTCTGGGCGTTGTATGTTTGTTCCTATTCTCAATAATGATGAACAGGACGCCAAAGATAATCAGCATAATAGCTACAGTCTGGTAATTATAAAACAGCGCGTTCAATACATCGTCAAAGAGCAGCCCTATTACTGCAGCCGGCACACAGGCAACTACGATTTTCAGCCACATAATCCAGGTCTTTTTATCAGTAGGAATCAGTGTGCGCCAATAAATGACCACCACGGCCATAATAGCTCCCAGCTGAATTACTACTAAAAACATTTCCATAAAGTCAGCGGACACATCCATTTTCATAAATTCATCCACGAGTATCATATGTCCGGTACTGCTGATGGGCAGCCATTCGGTAATTCCCTCCACAATACCGAGGATTATGGCCTTTACAATTTCAATCTCCATTTTTATCCCCTTTCCGTCTTTTGCTCAATCTGTTACTGATTGTACCATTAAATCTGCTGTTTGTCACATTCTATTGCAAGGAATTTAAAACTTTCTTGCAGCGCGGCCACTACCGGATGCAACGGACCGCAGAAAAAAACGCTGGCTCTAGATTTCAAACCAGCGTTTTTTTCTTTTACAACAAAATCTTTCCATTTAGCGATCTAATTTCAATTCCAAATAGTCTTTGATCATTTTTACAATATTTTCAATGGATATGTATCCGCTGTCAATACACAAGTTGTAATTAACCGGATCTCCCCATTTGCGTCCTGTATGATAATTATAATAGTTAGCACGAGCTTTGTCTGTGTCGTTCATAATCTTTTTCACATCTTTTTCAGGAACCCCGTACTCTTCTACTGCACGCTTGATTTTATCTCCTTTTTCCGCATAAATAAAGATATTAGTAGCGCCCGGTATGCCCCGCAGTACATAATCAGCGCATCGGCCTACAATAACGCAGGAGCCTTCGTCTGCCAGCTTGCGGATTGTATCAAACTGAGCCAGGAAAAAGCGCTCATTTAAAGACAGACTGTCAGGTCCCGAATCACCGGTTCCAAAAGCAGAGGACAGGCTGTAAAAAAAACTGTTCTTTGCTTTCCGTTCTGCTTCTTCCATCATCTCTCTGGAAAAACCGCTTTCATCGGCAATCCTTGTCAGAAGCTCTTTATCATAATAGGGAATCCCCAAATCATCGGCCAGACGCCTTCCGATCAGTCTTCCTCCGCTTCCGAATTCTCGGCTGATGGTAATAATCTGCTTTTTCATAATATTGCCTCCTTTGATCTCTTTTTTCTATTATAGCAGATCATCCTGAATTAATCCAATATCATTTCGATACTGCATCCCGTCAAAGGAGATTCTTTTTACATTATCAAAGGCTTTTTCACGAGCTTCCTCGTGGGTAGCGCCCATAGCCGTTACCCCTAATACTCTTCCTCCGGAGGTGACAACAGCGCTGCGGCAGGATTCTGCGTCGCAAATATGTTGGTTAGCCGTGCCCGCATGGAAGACGATGGTGTCCGGATCCACTTTATCCAGCCCTGTAATCTCCTTTCCTTTCTCATAGCTTCCCGGATACCCGCCGGAAGCCAAAACAACGCAGACTGCCCTTTTTTCGCTCCACTTGATTTCCGCATCAGCCAGCTTGTTTTCTGTCACTGCCGTGAAAATGTCCAAAAGGTCGCTGTCCAACCTGGCTAAAACAGACTGGGCCTCAGGGTCCCCAAACCGGTTGTTAAATTCAATGACTTTTGGTCCGTCCTTTGAAATCATCAGGCCGATAAACAGCACCCCTTTAAAGTCCAGGCCATCTTCCTGAAAGCCCCGGAGCGTAGGTTCCAAAATTTCCTCACGGATGCGGTCCTCCAGATCCCGGTCAAAGACCAGGCTCGGGGAGTAAGTACCCATGCCGCCTGTATTAGGCCCTTTATCACCGTCAAAGATCCGCTTGTAATCCTGGGCCGATTCCATGGGAACAATGGTGTGCTCATCTACAAAGCACAGCATGGATGCCTCTATGCCTGTGAGAAATTCTTCTACAACGATTTTGTCCCCGGCGCTGCCAAATACTTTTTCTCCCATCATCTCTTCAATGGCTTTTTTCGCCTCTTCTTCGTTTTGTGCAATGACAACGCCCTTTCCTGCAGCCAGGCCGTCAGCCTTTAATACCATTGGATAGCCAAAGATGCCTACTGCATCCAGCAGCGCCTCTTTGTCTGTAAACTCTTTGTATCCGGCAGTTGGAATATGATGTCTGGCAAGAAAACTCTTTGTAAAGGATTTGCTGGCCTCAAGCCGGGAGCATTTTTTATTGGGGCCAAAGGCTTTGATGCCTGCAGCTTCCAACTCATCTACGATTCCCATGGCCAGAGGAACCTCCGGGCCGATCACAGCCAGGTCAATCTGATTGTCTTTTGCCAATGCACAAATCCCCTGTATGTCTTCTGCTTTTACAGGAACGCATTCTGCGTCCAGGGCAATTCCCGCATTGCCGGGCGCACAGTAAATTTTATCTACTTTCGGGCTTTGGGCCAGTTTCCACACAATAGCATGTTCTCTGCCGCCGCCCCCTACCACTAGTACTCTCATATTTCTCTCCTAAATTAGTGTTTAAAGTGACGCACACCGCAAAATACCATAGCAATTCCCAGTTCATTGGCTTTGTCTATGGACTCTTGGTCTCTCATGGAGCCGCCCGGCTGAATGATGGCTGTTACTCCTGCTTTTGCCGCTGCTGTTACGCAGTCATCAAAAGGGAAAAAGGCGTCTGATGCCAATACGGAACCTTCCAGAGAGCTGTTGGCCTGGCGAATGGCGTTTTCCACTGCCCAAATTCGGTTTACCTGTCCGGGCCCGATTCCAATTGTAGCCTGATCCTTTGCAATGACAATGCCGTTGGATTTAATATGCTTTACGACTTTCATAGCAAGCTTCATATCGTCCATTTCCTTATCTGTAGGAGCACGGTCTGTTACTACTTTTAACGCTTCTTCGTCAAAGAGTATGTCATCTGTATCCTGTACCAGCAGACCGCCGCTGACTTTTTTCATATCAATCTGTCCCGCCGGCCCTTTGTATCCGATTTCATCCAGCTTTAACAGACGGATGTTCTTTTTCTGGGTTAAAATGTTCATGGCTTCCTCTGTAAAGTCAGGAGCAATGACAATTTCAATAAAGATCTTATTGATTTCTTCTGCCGTAGGTCCATCAATTGGCCTGTTGGCTGCCACGATTCCCCCAAAGATAGATGTTGGATCGCAGTCATAAGCCTTTTGATAAGCGCTTCGTATGTCCTCTCCTGTCCCTACGCCGCATGGATTTGCGTGTTTTACTGCTACCACCGTAGGTTCTGTAAACTCTTTTAGGGCAGCCAGGGCTCCGTTGGTGTCATTAATGTTATTAAAGGACAGTTCTTTTCCGTGGAGCTGCTGAGCTTTTACCAGGCTCCCATCCGCAGGCTGGATTTCTTTGTAATAGCAGGCCTTTTGATGGGGGTTTTCTCCATAGCGCAGGTCCTGGACTTTTTCAAAGGTCAGAGTCAGATTATCCGGCAGTTCTCCGCCAATTTCCTTTCTCAAGTAGTCAGAAATCATGGTATCATAAGCAGCCGTATGCTGGAATACTTTTAAAGCCAGTCTGTATTTGGTATCCTGAGAAACGGTTTTGTACTCCTTTAGTTCCTCAATTACCTTTGCATAGTCAGCCGGGTCGCAGATCACGGCTACGTCCTTATGGTTTTTTGCTGCAGAGCGAAGCATGGTCGGCCCGCCAATATCAATATTTTCAATGGCCTCTTCCAGGGTCACTCCCGGTTTTAAAATGGTTTCTTTAAAAGGATACAGGTTGATGGCTACAATATCAATGGTCTCAATGTTCAAGTCCTTTAGCTGTTTCATATGCTCCGGTTTATCTCTCATAGCCAAAATTCCGCCGTGAACTGCTGGATGCAAGGTCTTTACTCTGCCATCCAAACATTCAGGAAAACCAGTCACATCGGAAATACCAGTCACCTTGATTCCGCTTTCCTCTAATTTTTTGTGAGTGCCTCCTGTGGAAATCAGCTCAATGCCCAGCTTCTCCAGCTCTTTGGCGAATTCCACCACTCCGGTTTTATCAGAAACACTTATTAATGCTCTCATTTTTTATTCCTTTCCATCCCAACAATAGGTACAAAGTTTACATTTATCAACGCCAATGGCTTCTACGGTATCTTCGATATGCTGAAATTCCAGGCTGTCAAATTTAAGGCGCTTTCGTATTTCCTCCACCATGGCATTGTGCTTTTCCGTTTTGCTGCTGGCGTATTCAGCC
>CAUEYG010000117.1 GCA_959021945.1 uncultured Eubacteriales bacterium
TTCTCCGGCTCCATAGCTAATTTTTAAGGAGGTGCAAGATATGAGTCAAAATCAACAGCAAGCGCAAGTACATGGTGTTGCCGGTTTGAAAAAACACGATATTAAAGTTTCAGGTATTGTATTTATGCTTTACTGTCTGGTGGCAGCAGGAGCATTCGGTATTGAAGAGATGATCCCAGAGGCGGGGCCTGGGATGACGCTGGTCTTGTTAATTGTGTTTCCCCTTATATGGGCATATCCAATCAGTAATCTGGTAGCTGAAATGGGAGCAGTGCTCCCATCAGAAGGCGGTGTATACGTTTGGGTAAAAGAAGCATTTGGTGAGTTCTGGGGGTTTCAGGCCGGATGGTGGGGAACGGTTTCTACCTATATCACCAATGGGGTATATGTAGCTTTGGTAGCGGGTTATGTGAGCCAAATGATCCCAATGTCAGAAATTGCATTGCATGCTTTGAAAATTGGAATGATCTTGATTTTTACACTTATTAATTTGATGGGACTAAAAGAAGTTGGCAAAGTAAGTACGATCTTATCAATCTTAATCGTACTTGCATTCGCACTTGTAGCAATTGTAGGGTTTCTAAACTGGAATACAAATCCAATGGAGCCATTTATGCCGGAAGACTATTCGCTAATTGATGGTATTGGCGGCGGTATCTGTATCTGTGTATGGATGTACTGTGGGTATGAATGTATCTCTAACATGGCAGGGGAAGTAAAAAATCCTCAGGTTATACCAAAAGGTCTTATGATAGCAATGCCATTAGTGGCCCTCACATATGTTCTTCCTACCTTGGCAGGACTTGCCTCTATGCCTGCAGGAAGCTGGGAAAATTGGGCAACAGATGGAGGCTTTGCAGGCCAAACGATTGGTTATGCAACAGTACTTACTGCAAACTTAGGTCCTGCTTGGGGCTATGTTTTTCTGATTATCGCAATTGTATCCCAATGTGCGATTTTCAATACCTATTTGGCATCCGGTTCTAGAGGGTTCTTCGTTCTGGCAGACGATAACCTTTGTCCAAAGTTTTTGGTTAAAGTGAGCAAAAATAGAGGAGTACCTTATGTGGGAATCCTGTCATTAGCAGTTGTCACTTTGCTCTTGGCTCAGTCAGATTTTACAACTTTAGTAAGTGCAGAAGTTGTGTTTATGCTGGCCCTCTATATCATATTGCCGTTGGCAGTAATCAAACTGCGAAAAACGCTTCCTGTTGAGGAGCGTAAAGCAAAGGGGCTCTATGTGATGCCGGGAGGCAAGATGGGACTCATATTCTATGCCGGCTTTCCAATTGTGATTGCTATTATCGCTTTACTTGTAAATGGAACCGATTACCTTTGCATGGGTCTGATTGCAATCAGTACTGGTCCCATTGCCTATATTATTTTTAAACGATTGTACGGAGGAATGGCCAAAAATGATCCACAGAGATATCCTCTTAATAAAAAAACAATGCTTGCCTTTGGTGATACCATAAGATTTGGAGTATACCTCATTGCAGCAGGGGCATTGGCTTTCTTTGGCCAGTTTTGGCTTCGTTGGTATGAAATCGATTATGGCGAATGGGAACCGAGCGACTATGATATGTTTTCAAATCATATCCCTCAGGCTATGGAGGTTCTAAAATGGGGTGGATTAGCTGTTATCATAATTGGGTTACTCTTTGTGGTAATTGGAAAAAGAGTGGAACGTGAAGAAAATAAAAAGATTTCTTAAAAATAAAAGGCAGCAGAAAGAGAGCTGGATGATAATGGTATTCCAGCTCTTTTTCTGTTTGGATTTTTGTTAAGCCATAAGCTGGTTTGGATGTTGCCTAATAATAGGAACCGTTATAATCCTTCTCTTTTTTGTAGTGCATTGGTCTATTTTGTCCATGTATTTAATAATATGTACAAAGCGTTATAAGGAAAAGGGGAGAAAAGATGAACCGAAGGAGAAGGATCAAAAGAAGGACACCTATTTATGGGGGGAAAAAAATACAGGTGAATTTTGCACCTATCGTTGTTATAATATGTTTATCGATCTGTGCAGGATACCTGACTGCAAAATATGTAGTTTATCCTATTTTAGGCTATGAGCCTGCCGGATTGAGCATTTTACAAAAAGAAACAAAAGATGCGGAGCAGGACGAAAAAAAGGAGACTGCCGAGACATCACAAGTAACGACTGAGACCAGCGCACCGCAAAAGGAGACTGCTGCTGAAAAAGTAGCAACGACTGCAGCGACAACAGCCGCTTCACCATCAACAAAAGTGGTGGAAGACCAGGTTGATGTAAAACAAACTGCAGGATATGCACTGCAATTTGGCAGCTATTCCACAAAAGCTGCTGCTCAAAAGAGCGTTGAACAGCTAAAAAGCTCTGGAATTGAGGCTAAAATTATGGAAAAGGATGGAGCCTTTAAGGTAGTGGGAGAATTATTTCAAACAAAAGAACAGGCAAAGGGCGCTTTAAATAAAATGGATGATTCAGTTGGAGCCTTTGTAACAACCATCGAATAAAAATTGGAGAAGAATATGATACCTTTATCTACTAGGATGAGACCAGATAACTTAGATGAGTTTGTAGGACAGACCCACTTTATGTATAAGGGGTCCCTTTTATATAATGCAATTAAAAATAAAACATTTGATTCCGCCATTTTCTTTGGGCCATCGGGGACAGGAAAGACAACGCTAGCCCGTATTGTAGCCAAAGAAATGGATGCCGGTTTTATTGAAATCAATGCATCAACAACTGGAACCAAGGAATTAAAAGAGATAATTGAAAATGCCAAGACCCGTTTTTTCGGACTGCAAAAGGAGACAACCTATGTTTATGTAGATGAATTTCACCGTTGGAACAAGTTGCAGCAGGACTCCCTTTTAAAAGCTCTGGAAGAAGGAATTATCCGTTTTATTGGGAGCACCACAGAAAATCCCTATTTTGCTGTCAATAATGCGGTGCTTAGCAGAGTCAGAAATATTTATGAGTTTCATCGGCTTAATACGGATGATTTAGTTTCTCTTTTAACGAAAACATTGAAGGACAAAGTAAAGGGCTTTGGCGGACTAAACATAACTTATGACGAGAAAGCTGTAAAGGTTTTAGCGGAAATGAGTACAGGTGACGCCAGAGTGGCCTTGGATACGCTGGGATTTATTGTGGATAATCTGAGTGAGGGAAGACGGCTTGATGAAGGCATTGTAGGAGAGGCCATGCAAAGACAGACTACTTTTTACGATCGTGGAGAAGATAAATACAATCTGCTATCAGCACTCCAAAAATCCGTGAGAGGCAGTGACCCTGATGCTGCGGTTCATTACTTGGCCCGCTTGTTGGAAGGCGGCGGCGATATTCAAATGATCGGCCGGCGGCTGTTAGTAATGGCCAGTGAAGATGTGGGGATGGCATACCCCAGTGCCATAACCATTGTAACTGCCTGTGTGCAGGCAGCGCTGATGGTAGGGATGCCGGAAGCTAAGATAAATTTGGCAGAGGCTGTAGTACTAATGGCATCCTGTCCAAAATCCAATGCTTCCTATATGGCGCTTGAAAAAGCTCAAGGGGATTTGAGAACAAAGAAGATTGACGATGTTCCAGCCCATTTGAAAGATGCTCATTACAGCGGAGCAGCAAAGAGGGGCAATGGAATTGGATACCAGTATCCTCACGCTTATGGCGGTTATGTGACCCAGCAATATTTGCCGGACAACCTTTTTAAAGAAGGGGTTACCTACTATGAGCCTACAGATAATGGAAGTGAATCTTCTTTTAAAAAATATTTAGAGGAGTTAAAGAGAATTGATGAAAAACATTATAAGGGCTGACCATTCGGGATTTTGTTTTGGAGTCAGGGCTGCTATTGAAAGAGCGGAAAGGGCAGCCCAACAGTGTGCAGGCAATCTTTATTCATGCGGGCCGCTGATTCATAACAAATTGGTGACAGAAAGCCTGCGCAAAAAAGGAGTTCATATTATTGATAAACCACAACAGGCAGAGCAAGGGTCTACGGTAATCATCCGTTCTCATGGCGAAGGCAAGCGATTTTATGAAATTGCAGAAGAACGGCGTTTAAATCTCATTGATGCCACCTGTCCTTTTGTAGCAAAGATCCACGACTTGGTAAGAGCTGCAAGAGAAAAAGGAAAAAATGTTGTCATTGTAGGAGATAAAGATCATCCAGAAGTACGGGGGATTAACGGATGGTGCGGTGATTCAGCCATTATTATCAATTCACGGTCTGAAGCGGAAAAGGTACAGGAAGATGATCTGTTTGTGGTAGCCCAGACCACAATACAGAGCCGTACCTTCCAAGAAGTGTTGGATGTGTTCCGGCAGCAGGGGAAGCGTTTGTCTGTGAATAATACAATTTGTAATGCTACGGAAAACAGGCAAAAAAGCTGTATGGAGACAGCGAAACAGTCAGAATTAATGTTAGTACTGGGAGATGCAAAAAGTTCAAATACTAGAAAATTGTATGATATTTCAAAAAAATATTGTACAAACACTCATTTTATTGAAAATATAGAAGATTTACCATTGAAACAAGTTGAAAAATGTAATAGAATAGGAGTAGCAGCGGGCGCTTCGACGCCTGAATGCTTAATTAAGGAGGTTATTGCCAACATGAGTGAAAACACACTTGAACACAATGAAATGAATTCAATGGATGCCTTAATGGATGAGATCGAAAAATCATTAAGGTTGCCACGCGGCGGAGAAATCGTAACAGGAAAAGTACACCAGGTTACAGATAAAGAAATTATTGTTAATCTCGGCTGCAAGAAAGATGGGATAATTCCATCCGACGAAATTACACTGGAAGGAGATCAAAAGTTAACTGACTTATATCAAGAAGGCGATGAAATTCAGGCCAAAGTTGTAAAGACAGATGATGGCGATGGAAGCATTCTGCTTTCCAAGAAAAAGCTGGAAGTTAGCGAACACTGGGATGAAATCAACCAGGCGCTTGAAGATAAATCAGACATTGAAGTTAAAGTTGTTAGACCTGTTAACGGAGGAGTAATTGCTGCCTATAAAGAAGTTTCAGGCTTTATTCCACTGTCACAGCTTTCCGACCGTTATGTGGAAAATGCTGAGGAATTTGTAGGACAGATTCTCCCTGTAAAGGTTTCCAGAGTAGATCAGAGAAGAGGAAAGGCCGTATTTTCTCATAAAATGTATCTTAATGAAGAAAAGAACAAGAGAATTTCTGAAATATGGGAAGGCCTCAGCGTAGATGATGTAGTAGAAGGTACCGTAATGCGCTTTACGGATTATGGTGCTTTTGTTGATATCGGCGGTATCGACGGACTGCTGCACATTTCCGAGATCTCTTGGGGGAAACTGAAGCATCCACAGGAAGTTTTGAGCATCGGTGATAAAATCAGAGTAAAGGTTCTTTCCATGAATGCAGAAAAAGGAAAGATTTCTCTGGGATTAAAACAAAATCAGCCGGAGCCATGGAGTGTAATTAACGAAACGTACCAGGTTGGACAAGTTGTTACAGGCAAGGTTGTTCAGATTAAAGAATACGGTGCCTTTGTAGAGCTGGAACCAGGATTGGATGGCTTAGTACATATTTCCGAAGTTGCGCACAAGAGAGTGGGCAATATTGCAGACGAACTTACTGTAGGACAGGAAGTTTCTGCTAAGATTTTAGAGATTGACCAGGAAAGAAGAAGAATCAGCCTGAGCATTAAAGAAACTCTGGATGAAGCAGATGAGCCACTGGAAGGCGCAGCTGCAAACGAAGCAGAAGAGCCGACAGCGGAAGAAGTACCTGTTGCCGAAGAGACTGTGGATGAAGCCGTGGCAGCAGACGCAGAATAAAATCGAAAAAAAGAAAACACGTGCAAGGGCGGGGAGCAAAACCTCGCTCTTTTTATGCAAAGGAGACTTTTCAATATGAAAAATATTATACTAGTGGGTATGCCCGCTTGCGGAAAAAGCATTACC
>CAUEYG010000118.1 GCA_959021945.1 uncultured Eubacteriales bacterium
ATCAAGTCGGTAATCCGAAACAAAATCAACAGCATTAAGATAAAAAATCCATTGTTATAAATGGTGTAGTAAAGCTGTGTATGCCTGATGTTAAAGATTTCTGTGATAATGGAAAATCCATCCAAAGGCGGCACCGGAATCAAATTGAAAATCATCAGCACCAGATTGATCTGCACCACATAAAGCAAGATGGTCCAAAGGGCCTCTCCCAGGCCGCTCATGATAAAGGTCTGGCCTGCAGCCATTAAAATCAGCTTCATAATAAACCCAAAAGCCACTGCTACAATAAGGTTCATAACAACCCCTGCCAGAGATACCAGCAGCTCGTCTCGCCTGCGGTGTTTGAAATTATTGGGGTTGATCTCTACAGGAACGCCCCAGCCAAATCCGGCAAGCATCAGCGCAACAAAGCCGATGGGATCTACGTGGGCCTTAGGGTTCACCGTCACCCGGCCCTGAAATTTCGGTGTTGGGTCTCCCAGCTTGTAAGCAACCCACCCATGAGCAAATTCATGGAAAGACAGTCCTACTACTACTCCGGGAATGATTAAAATCGTGTTCATCAGCCAGTCAATGGGGCTGGAATACCTCTGAATCGAGGAAAACAGCAGGAATGCCAAAAAAATCAAAAATACTGGGTCAATTCGTCTTCTCAAATCCTTCATCCTTTCTTTTGCATAAAGTATGGTATATTCTATCACATTTTAAAGGGTTTTGAAATAAGATAAATAAGAAAGAAATTGGCCTTTCATTGGCCGGGGAGGAGACGAACAATCTTATGGCAAATAAATATGTCTGCACAGACATTTATACCGTCAGGGCAGGGGATACTCTTTATTCCATTGCGCAGCAATATCAGGTGGAGGTAGGCCTTCTGATGAGAGTAAACCGGGTCCGCAATCCGTACAACCTGCGAATCGGAACAAGGTTATGCATTCCGGGGCTGGCGGAAAATAATCCGGTGCCTGCGCCACTTCCGGAAGTTGAACCCAATGTTCCTCAGGACGGAAACACTGCGCCAAAACCGCCTGCCCAATGCAAGATGATGCATATTGTAGAGGCCGGCGACACACTCTACATGATTGCAAAAAAATATAAAGTAACTTTAGATGCTCTCATGAGCGCCAACCCTAATATTGACCCGTATAACATGCAGATTGGTGCTGAGCTCTGTATCCCTCAGTAGCCCGCTCAATAGTCGGCATGACAGCTCCCTTCCGGGCAGGCAGGCGACAAAAGCCCAGGCCCAAAGGGAGCCTCTTTACAAAATATCGGAAAGAAGTCTGGCAATGCCTTCTTTACACCGTATCCATAGACTGCGCCTTTCATATAACTCTTGCGTCAGCTCATGACACTCCTTCATATCCGCCTCAAAGATGGCTTCCAGCTTTCCTGCCTCTGCTTTATCATAGATAATGGCATTAGCTTCAAAATTCAAGCTAAAGCTTCTCCTGTCAAAATTAGCGGACCCTACGCTGGCTACTTCTCCATCTGCAACCAAAGTCTTGGCATGGAGAAATCCCTTGTCGTAAATATAAGCTTTACCCCCTGATTTAATCAGCTCCCCTACATAAGAATAGGTAGCCCAATAGACAAAGATGTGATCCGGCATACAAGGTATCATAATACGCACATCTACACCGCTCTGAGCGGCCATTTTCAGGGACTCTAAAATGCTGGCGTCAGGCACAAAATAAGGAGTCTGCAAATAAATCCTTTTCTGCGCAGAAGTGATCATTTTCATATAAGCCCGTTTTACAGGCACGCGGTCTGTATCCGGCCCCCCTGATACGATTTGCATCCCTGTATTTCCCGCTTCAATGACATCGCTGTAATAAGCCTCGCTCAACACCACTTCTTCTTTGGAAGCAAAGCGCCAATCCAGTAAGAATCTGGCGTTAATCTCCTGAACGCAGCTTCCCATAACCCTAAGATGGGTGTCCCGCCAAAAACCAAATTTCTTTTTCATGCCCAAATATTCTCTGGCAATGTTAAAGCCTCCAATATAACCGACTTCGCCGTCAATAACCACTAATTTTCTATGGTTGCGGTAGTTAAACCGAATATTGATCACTTTTAGTTTTGGAGGAAAAAAATAGGCCCGCTTTCCACCGGCGTCAAGGAATTCCTTTAACACCTTATCGTTGATCTGTCTGCTGCCCATGGCATCCATGAGAAGACGCACTTCTACGCCTTCCCTTGCCTTCTTTGTAAGAGCGTCAATCAGTCTGCGGCCAACAGGGTCATTCTTGATAATAAAGTACATCATATTAATGGAATCAGTGGCGTTTTCAATGTCCCGGAGCAGGGTCCTGAACTTTTGTCTTCCTCCTGTCAGAATGGTGATTCGATTATTTTGCGTATAAAAAGCCCGTCCGTAAAGCCCATTAAGATGGACCATATCCTTCCACATCTCTATCTCAGGCGCGGCAAAGGAAAAGGTGCCTTCTTCAATTTGTTTCAGCTGCCGGTTCAGGCTGGCATCTAAGCTTTCCTCTTCAGAACGGGTGAGCCGAAAGATCTTTTTGCGGACAATGTTTTGTGAAAAGAGAAAATAAAAAAGGATTCCTGCTATGGGCAGCAGGAATAATACCATAATCCATGCAAGAGCTGCTGATGGATTTTTTCTCTCTAAAAATATGATGGTAAATGCAATCACGAGATTTACCACAAATAAAATGCTGGTAAACTGTGCAAAATGGGGAATATCGCTCCATATCCCAAACCAATCAATCATCCTCTTCTCCTTACTCCTGCGCAGGCGCGTCTGCCTTTACAGGAGCATCCTGTCGTTGTCAATTTCAAATTTTTCAATCAAAGTCTCTACCGTCATGGCTTCCCGCTCAGGGCCCTGAAGGTCCATTACAATCGTTCCGTTCTGCATTAAAATGGTCCTGTTGCCGTGCTCCAATGCGGCCTTCATATTATGAGTGATCATCATGGTACACATTTGACCGTCTTCGGAGAAATAGTCTGTCAGTTCCAGGACTTTTTTTGCTGCGGAAGGATCCAGAGCAGCCGTGTGCTCATCCAGCAGCAGCAGCTTTGGCTTTGCGATGACAGCCATAAACAAAGTCAGAGCCTGCCTCTGTCCTCCTGACAGCAGCCGCGCTTTTTCCTTCATCCGATCTTCCAGGCCCATATCCAAAAGGCGCAGCTTTTCCCGGAACAGCTCCCTATCCTTTTTGCTAATTCCAGGCTGCAGACCCCGGCTTCTCTTTTTGTTATAAGCAATGGAAAGATTTTCTTCAATGGTCATATCAAAGGCTGTTCCCTTGAGCGGGTCTTGAAAGACTCTTCCGATTTTCTTTGCCCTTTTATGCTCCGCCAGCCTGGAAATATCCTGTCCATCTAATACAATGCTGCCCCCGTCAAGGCGGTACACACCTGCAATGCAGTTCATCAGAGTGGACTTTCCCGCCCCGTTGCTGCCGATAACAGTAACAAAATCTCCTGCTTTCAGGGAAAGGCTCACCCTGTCCAAGGCGATCTTTTCATTGACGGTTCCCGGGCTGAAAATCTTTGTCATATCTTTTACATCAAGCATTTTTAGCCCCCCTCTTTTTCTTTTTCAAGGAAAAACTTTCTCCCAGAACACCCAGAGATAAAGCGATTACTACAATAATGGCGGATACCAGCTTCATGTCCGTGGCCTGCATGCCCAGGTTCAGGGCAATTGCCAAAATCAAACGGTAGACAATTGCTCCTAGGGCCACTGCGATCAAGCGTCTCAAAAGATTGCTGGTTCCAAAGATCACTTCACCGATAATAACAGAAGCCAGTCCAATGACTACCATGCCCACGCCCATACCAATATCGGAATAACCCTGGTATTGGGCCAAAAGTCCTCCTGCCAGGCCAACAAAGCCATTGGACACGGACAGGCCCAGCAGTTTCATGTTATCGCTGCTGATTCCCGCTGCCCGGACCATGTCCTCGTTATCACCGGTTGCCCGCAGGGCAAAGCCTTTTCTCGTTTTCAGGAAGAAGAAGAAAATAGCAATAACCAGGACCAGTACAATGGCTCCCACCATCAGATTTGACCATTCCATGGGAAACAGTTTTTCTGCCTGGGAATAAAGGGTATCGCTCCTTGTGAGAGGCAGGTTGGCCTTGTTTCCCATAATGCGCAGGTTCACAGAATACACTCCCAGCATGACCAGTATGCCTGCCAGCAGCGGCTGTATCTTTAATTTTGTATTGAGAAGAGCTGTCACAGCCCCGGCGCATGCTCCACCTACAAAAGCTGCGACCAATCCAATAATGGGATTTACGCCCATGGTGCACAGCATGGCCGAAGCTGCCGCCCCTGTTACAATGCTCCCGTCTACGGTCAGGTCAGGCGTGTTGAGTGTACGAAAGGACAAGAACACACCTAGTGCCAGTACTGCATATATCATACCCAGTTCAATAGAACCGATCAGTGCATCAACTGTTATCATTCCCTTATTCTCCTAAATTAGCAGCGTCTTTTAAAATGGCATCCGGAATTTTGATTCCAATGGCATCTGCTGTTGACTGATTAACGTAAGCCTTCATATCGTCCATAACCTTAACCGGCATAGTGCTGGTGTCAGCTCCCTTTAGCACTTGCGCCGCCATCTTCCCTGTTTCTGCTCCCAGAGATTCATACTGAATGCCGTAGGTAGCAAGGCCTCCGTCTTTTACCATGGAGTCAGCCCCTACGTAGAACGGAATCTTTGCTCCTACAAACACATCGGTTGCCACAGACATAGCGCTGGCTACAGTGTTGTCAATAGGGGAAAAGACAGCGTCGCATTTTCCTGCCAGGCTTTGCGCTGCCTGCTGGATTTCGTTGGAATTGGTTACAGCTGCTTCCTCCACCTTCATGCCCTTTTTCTTTGCATAAGCCTTTAAATCATCAACAACAGACGCAGCGTTGACTTCGCTGGAGTTGTAAAGAGCACCGATGGTTTTAATGTCCGGTGTAATGTTCAAAGCCAGGTCCATAATTTTATCTGCGGAAACCAGATCAGAAGTTCCTGTTATATTGCCGCCGGGAGCATCAAAATCCTCCACCAGCTCCGCCTCTACCGGGTCTGTTACTGCTGAAAAGATAATTGGAATATCCTTTGTTTCCCCATAAGCTGCCTGAGCTGCCGGGGTAGAAATGGCAATAATCAAATCGCATTTGTCAGAAACAAATTTCTGGCAGATGGTCTTTAAGTTGGCCTGTTCGTTTTGGGCATTTTGATAATCAATAGAAACCGTATCTCCATCTTTATATCCCTCTTCTTCCAGCTGTTTAAGAATGCTTTCTCTGATGGTGTCCAGGGATGGATGCTCCACTAGCTGTACCAGACCGATCTTCAGCTGGCCGTCACTGCCTTCACTGTCCCCGCTGCTGCCGCATCCTGCCAGCAGGCCGCACAGGGCCATAATCATTGCCATTACAATTGCTATACTTCTCTTTTTCATCGCTTTTCTCCTTTGTCCTCTACTCTTGACTTGGATGCTCTCTGCCGGTTCTTTTCACAAAAAAACACTTGTCCTCCCTACAAGGACAAGTGTTAACCTGCGGTACCACCTTGCTTGATGCTATACGCATCCTCTCTGCAGAGTGCCATCACACTCTTTGCCCGTCACGCCGGCTTCGCGTCTCCGCTACTGAGCTTTTCACTGAACGCTGCTCCCGATTATGTTCTGTATACGCAGCGCTGTTATGCCGTTTGCTTTGCCCTCAGAGGCCCATTTGGCTGAAACAGTCATTTGCCCGGCTTCCATCATCCCGGACTTGCTGGAAAATCGTTTTTCAGCTTTACTCCCTCGTCTTCGGTTTCATATAATATGTAATAATTCTATCACTCCCAGCGCTTGCTTGTCAATCCTTTTTATTTTCCATGGACCCATCTTAAAAAAGTATCGGGAGTTTTACACCTAAATAGAGAAAAAATTGCTGTGAGCATTGCAAATGCTT
>CAUEYG010000119.1 GCA_959021945.1 uncultured Eubacteriales bacterium
CTGTGTTGCCGGAGGTTTGGCAGCAGGATATGAACTTTCCATGATCCTGCGAAATCTGGTACCTATTATTTTGTTTGCTGGGTTGATTATCCTGGGATTAAAATTGATCCCGGAAAAAATGATAAAGGGATTTCAAATATTTGGAGACCTGATTGTTGCAATGATTACTGTGGCGCTAGTAGCGGCAATTGTGGAAACCCTTACCGGGTTTACGATTATACCGGGAATGGCTCCTTTGACAGAAGGATTTGAAGTGGTAGGAAATATTGCTATCATGCTGGCAGGCGCTTTTCCAATGGTATGTGTTATTACGAAAAAATTAAAGGCTCCTCTTTTAAAACTAGGCGCTAAGATCGGGATTAACGATGTAGCAGCAGCTGGCCTTGTGGCAAGTATGGCTAACAACATTCCTATGTGCGCAGTGATGAAGGATATGAATACACGAGGAAAAATCCTCAATGCCGCCTTTGTTGTAAGCGGAACCTTTATATTAGGGGATGACCTGGCTTTTACTGCCAGTGTTAATAAAGAAATGATTCTTCCGGTGATTGTGGGAAAAGGAACCGCCGGATTGACTGCCGTTTTCGTTGCATGGTTTGCTACGAAAAAAGCAGCGGCAGCTGAAAACAGCAAAGAATCCAAAAAGTCTTCTGAGAAGGCTGCACAAATGAGTTTCTGATATTTTTTACAGAAATTGCTCTCTGGAAACAAGGGAATCCGGAGAGCAATTTTTGGCTTTCATTCAAGTAATTCCTTTACAACAGGATGCTGGCGTAAATTGGAATGCTATGAGCACTCCCACCAGACCTGGACTCAGTACTTTTTTTATGGAAAAGATTTTACTTCCCAAATCGGAAGCACTGCACAGGGTATAAGCTCCAAGGCTCCAAAACATGACAATGGTAACAAGATAAAAAGTGAACAAATAAGGCAGCCCTTCATGGCCGAATACAATCAGACAAATAGGGAGGCCATTTAAAAACTCTTTCAATGCAAGGCGAGAGTAACTCCATATCCAATCAAAAGCAGATGTTGGAGGAATACGCCCGTCGAAACAGGCTGCCCAATCCAACCCATTTCACGGACGACGGCATTTCCGGAACCCGCTTTGATAGGCCCGGTTTTCTGGCGATGATGGAGGAAGTCGAGGCAGGACGGGTGGAGGCCATCGCCATTAAGGACATGAGCCGGTTGGGGCGCGACTATCTGAAGGAATACCGCCCCGGCCTTTATTGCAGTCTGATTTTGAGCGAAAAACTGTACCCGCACCTGTTGGAGATCGACCGGCTGGCACAGGAGCGCATGGACACTATGCTGCCCTGCATGATGGAGGTGGCGGGCGTGACCGAGGATTTGAAAGCCCGTGACCCCATGTCAAAAGGGACAACATTTCATACAACATAAGCCTTCCGGTTCGGAGGGCTATTTTTTTGCAAGTCTTGAAAAATCCTTATTCTGCGGGCTTTCCCGCATATTTTCCTTTTCTTAGTTGTAGAAGTAAAGCTCGCATATTTGCGGGAACATTCCAATCTTAGCCATGGCGGCGGTCTTATCAGCATACGCGGACACCCTTTGAGAAAGGTAAGGCGGGGAGAAATAACCGCTAAAAAGTATACTTGCCACGCACGAATAATTAAGAACATTTTAGCGCCAGCCGTTTCATTTTTGCGGCTGGCGCTTTTGCCTTATTCCTGTGCGTCCCGGTTGGCCTGATAGTAATAGCCGTGGCCGGTTTTCTCGTCATCAAAGGTAAATTCGCATATCTCGTTATACATGGAGCCGTCCCAATTAAGGATGTAAATTTGATGGTCGTATGGAAAGCTCCTGATTGTTTCTGCCTCGCAGGGGGTATCGGTTCCGTCTACCGTCCAGTCATAGCGGTGCAGTTTGGTTTCCTCATATTCTTCCAGCTCGTCCGAGTAGTAATATCTGGTGAAGCCTTCCGAGGTCTGGTAGTTCGCCAGCTTCCGGCGCAGGTTCTTTGTGGTAATGTACTCGGCAGAATGGCATTTCTTTTCTCCGTTTACTACCGTGTAGCTGTAGCTTTCGGGGCGGTACGGATTTTCAAATTCCTCGCGGTCAATCTCCATGCAGATGCCTTTCTTTTCGCATTGCTGGCGGACATACCGGAGAAACTGTGCAAGGGTTACATTGTTACGCTGTATTTCGATAGAATAGTTTGCCATGGTGTGGGCCTCCTTAAAGATATGTTTGATTTCTGTGAGTGACAGCTTACACACCACCGGTCAAAAAGCAAGCTCTAAAATGCTTAAAACATATCTTTATTTTCAAAATATCCGGGCAGCAAAAAGCCCCGCCGAAGCGGGGCCGGTAATGTACCTTTATGCTGCGGTGAAGCCCTGTGCTGCAAGGGCCTCAACCAATTCTTTGTTTTCTTCGCCCCGGAGGGTTCCGTTCCGGTCAAGGATGTAATTGCTGATGGCAAAGCCGTAAGTCGGGGCTTTCATGTATACCGGAGCCATGCCGATAAATTCACCGATTGCGGTTGCAAGCTCTTTTCTGCGGGGGCCGGTTACATTGTAGCTGATTTCCATTGTGCCGGATTCCTTGTCGGCCTCCGTATCCTCGGTGCGCTCGTTGGCTTCTGCCGCCGGTTCCTCAGTATCTGCTGCGGGCTCCGGTTCCGTGGTAGCTTCCTCAACCTGTTCCGGCTGGAATGTTACCGGCGTTTCCGGGATGATTGCCAGCGCCGTTACTTCCTGCGGGGCTTCTGGCATAACCTCCGGGGCGGCTTCCTGCTCTGCTGCGGCTTTCGCTGCCGCTTTGGCTGCTGCCTTCTCGGCCCGTGTCATTTTTGCTCTCGGCTCCGGGAATACCTCCGGCAGTACGCCTTGCGCATAGTCGATTTCAAAAGTGATTTTGCCGTCTGCAGGTACGTTGAAATGGAAGTCCAGCATTTCCACCTCTTTGAGCATATCCGGCAGGTCAATGTTCTTGTACCGCTTTACTTCCTTACCCTCTACCATGAGGCAAACCGGAACCGCGTCCCTCAATTTAGCTGTGATTTTTCCTGTCTTCATAATGTTTTCCGCCTTTCGTTTTGATTTTATTTTGTACTGGCTGCTTGCCTTGTGAGTGACAGCTTACGCATTTTCGGTGTGAAAGCAAGCCTTTTTTCAAAGAATTTTTTCTTTTTTGAGTACGAAAGCAACGGAAAAGGCCAGCCGTGGAATGGTGGCTGGCCGGTAATTATCGTACTTATTATGCCCGCTCGAAAGGCTCTCCGCAATCTCCGCAGATTACATTCACCTCGCGGGTTGCCCGGATGATTGTGCCGCAGCAGGGGCAGACGTATTTGATACTGCGGTTGATGGATTTCTTGCTGCCGCCTTTGGTGCCTCCCTCGACCTGCTGGCGGCTTGCATGGATACCGGCCTCTCCCAAGGTTTCTCTGATCCAAGCCTCGGCCTCCGGTGCCAGCGTTGTTACCGTCCAGCCGTATTTCTGGTGCTTTTTGATATGCAGGCCATGGGCCTCGGCGGTGGCTTTGAATTTCATGTTGTGATAATATCCGTTGTTGCTTACATCCTGAATATCATGCACTAGATTGTAAAGATGGGCCATTTCGTGTAAGAGTGTGGCCGCCAGCTCGAAGATAGGGCGGTCAAGATACTCGGCGCAAAGGTTGATCTCTCGGTATTTCTTGCCGCTGGCGTTCCAGATTTCATTGATACTGCACCAGCCGTATGCGCCGCGTCCGCCATCCGGGGATACGGTGATGGCAGGGCGGGTAAGCTCCCTATTGTAAAAATGCTCATTGAACAGGTCAAACATTTCCTCGGTTTTCTTTACAATTTCAGATATTTGAAGCATTGCTGTGTCCTCCTTAAAATTATCTTTTAATTCTGTGTGACACAGCTTACATATTTTCGGTGGAAAAGCAAGCTGAAAACTAAAAAGTACTCTATTAGCTGTTCAAAAAAAATTCAAAAAATTTTTTTGAAATACATATTGACTTTTTTCGATATGGAGCATATACTATCATCAGATTCAAAAAAATAGATTTGAGGTGATGCAATGAGAGATCATGCTGCAGATGCAAAGGTGTTCAAGGCATTCTGTGATGAAAATAGGCTGCAGATTTTAGAAATGCTCCGCAGCGGAGAGAAATGTGCCTGTGTGTTGCTGGAAAATCTGCAGATCAGCCAGTCTACGCTGTCCCATCACATGAAGATACTGTGTGACTCAGGTATTGTTGCCAGCCGCAAAGATGGAAAGTGGACGCATTATTCCATCAGCGGGGAGGGGAGCAGGAGAGCGGCAGAGCTTCTTGGAATATTAACGGCAGCCGGGCATTATGGGAAAGACTGCTTCTGTAATGCCGGTAAGGAATAAGGCCACGTTTGGAAGGCGTGGCTTTCCTTAAAATCAACATATCGAAAAAAATCGAACTGTTTGTCCGTAAGAAAGGAGATAATTATGGAATTGATACGTTCTGCATGGATGTTTTTTCAGGATCAGGTGCTTGGCATGAAGTGGCTGAACGCGCTGATTGGAAAGGGGTTAGTAGCTTTAGGGCTTGACCTTGACGGGATTTTAGGCGGGGGCCTGCAATTCTTTATTTATGATACCATCAAGATTTTTGTGCTGCTTTCGGTATTGATCTTTTTGATCTCTTATATACAGAGCTATTTCCCGCCAGAGCGCACAAAGAAGATTCTCGGCAGGTTCCGGGGGATTTTTGCAAACAGTATAGCTGCTCTGTTAGGAACGGTTACCCCGTTCTGCTCCTGCTCGTCTATCCCGATCTTTATGGGATTTACCAGTGCGGGGCTGCCGGTGGGAGTGACTTTTTCCTTCCTTCCTCATCTCATCCCCTATGGTAGATCTGGGATCGCTGGTGCTTCTTATGAGTATCTTCGGGGCGAAGATTGCGGTTGCCTATGTGGTGCTGGGGCTTGTGATGGCAGTAGTCGGCGGCACCCTTCTGGAAAAACTGGGTATGGAAAAATATGTGGAGGGCTTTGTAAAAAACGCCTCCCAGATAGAAACAGATGCAGCAGAGCTGACCCGCCATGACAGGGTGGAATTTGCAAAAGAGCAGGTACTTGGAACCATTAAGAAAGTAGCGCCTTATATTTTTGTGGGTGTCGGTATCGGAGCCTTTATCCATAACGTAATCCCGCAGGCATGGATTGAAAGCGTCTTAGGCAGTGGGAATCCATTTGCGGTGATTTTGGCAACGCTTGTGGGTGTTCCCATGTATGCGGATATTTTCGGAACGATCCCGGTGGCAGAGAGCCTTCTGGCGAAGGGAGCCAGCCTCGGTACAATCCTGTCCTTTATGATGGCGGTTACCACACTCAGCCTTCCGTCACTGATTATGCTGCGCAAGGCAGTGAAACCAAAACTGCTGACCGCTTTTATCATCATCTGTGCGGCAGGGATCATCCTTGTAGGATACCTGTTTAACGCATTTCAATATTTGTTTATCTGACAGCAGGAGGAATGGATATGTGTGATTGTGGACTTCGTTACCGGTGCAGATCGGAATAGGTTTTCTGTTTCAAAGCTGTAAATCAATAAAAATCGTAAACAAAATTTGAAATGGAGGAACTTATCATGTTTACAATGGAAACATTGATTCATGCGGGGCAGACATTTCTGATGCTGTTCGGTGAACTGTTCGGGCTGTTTATCGGTATCAGCTTTGTGGTTGCTCTGCTGCAGATTTATATTTCACAGGATCGTATCAAACGGATTCTGACCACCCCTAAAAAGGGGCTGAACAGTGTGCTTGGAGCATTGCTGGGATCGGTTACGCCTTTTTGCTCCTGCTCAACGATTCCGGTTCTTGTGGGGCTGTTTAAGAGCGGTGCGCCTTTTTGTGGGGCGATTTCGTTCCTTTTGACCTCCCCGATTTTGAATCCGGCAATCATTACTTTAATGCTGGCGTTCTTCGGAGTGAAAGCAAA
>CAUEYG010000120.1 GCA_959021945.1 uncultured Eubacteriales bacterium
CCCGTTCTGCCAAATATTCCGCGGCTTCACATCCAATCATGCCGCCGCCTGCAATTACGACTTTTTTTCCCACAGACTTTTTACCTGCCAGCATATCCTGTGCAGTCACATAACCGCAGTCCTGCAAACCGGGAATTGGGAGAAGCAAAGGGGTTGAGCCTGTGGCTAAAATTACAACATCAGGGGCAAGCAGCTGAATATTTTCCGGGGACGCTTGGGTATCCGTCCGTATTTCCACCCCTGCTTTTTCGCATCGGACAATCATAGCGCGAATTGCTGCTGAGAGCTGTCCCTTTCCAGTTGGGTAAGCAGCGACACGAAAACTTCCGCCCAGTTCATGTTCTTTTTCCAATAAGAATACATTGTGCCCCCGAACAGCACATGCCCAGGAAGCATACAGTCCTGCCGGGCCGCCGCCTATTACCACCACACGTTTTGCAGATTCAGAGGGAATCAGATCATTTTCTCTTCCCACACAAGGATTCAGGGCACAAGTAATAGGCTCTCCTGCAAACATGTTAGGCACACAGCCCAACAGACATCCGATACAAGGCGTCAATTCTTCTAAATGACCAAGCTGTGCTTTATTTGGGAGTTCGGGGTCAGCAATGCTCTGCCTTCCAAAAGCAATCAGGTCGGCGCGTTTCTGCCTCACCAGCAGTTCGGCATATTGCGGTTCAGTAAACCGTCCTACTGCAATGACAGGAATAGAAACGGCGCGTTTGATTTCGCTGACTAAATCTGCGCTAAATCCTCCATGGGTAACCCCCGGGGCCCACATAAATTCATCGCTCAGATGAACTGCACGGGTCACATGGAGCGCATCCACACCGCATTCCTGTTCCAAATAAGCAGCAACAGCGGCAGCATCCTGAACGCTCTGCCCACCCTCCACCTCATCACAGGCATTGATACGGCAAAGAATAGGAAGATTTCTGCCAGTCTTACGCCGGATATTTTCAATAATCAAGCGCGGCAGGCGCATCCGGTTTTCAAAACATCCTCCAAACTCATCAGTACGGTGGTTGGTTCGCTCGGAAATAAAGGTACTTACCAGATAGCCGTGTGCGCAGTGTACTTCCACCATATCAATGCCGGCTTGCTGCGCCCGTCTAGCAGCATCTCCGTAACACTCGATGATTCGGTAAAGTTCTTCATTGGAAACTGCTTCCGGGATTTCCCGCCCATAGGCAGCAGGAATGGCACTGGCTGCTTTCAGAGGATATCCGGTAAGATCGGAATTCCCTTCTGGACCTGCATGCTGCAACTGGATTGAAACTTTTGCACCATAAGTATGACAGGCATCGACTACCTGACGAAAACTATCAATTGTATGATCTGAGAAAAGACACGGTTTCCGAGGCCCGCCTTTCGCCTCTTTGTAAACAACCGTAGACTCTATGGTAATGAAACCGAATCCGCCCTTGGCACGGGCTTGGTAGTAAGCAAGAGAACGGTCACTGAGGGTTCCGTCAGTGTTAGCAAAGTTATTTCCCATAGGCGGAACCACAAAGCGGTTTGGCACAGTTACTCCGCCTATTTGAATTGGTGTAAACATTGTTGGAAATTTCATATTATCATTTACCTGCCTTTCTTATTTTGCTGTAGGGTTTCACTTTGTATTCTCCCCCTGCATAAAAAAGGAAACAAATAGAAATCGCTTGTCCAGCCAGCTTCCCATTATGCCAACGCTTTTTCCCATTGTAAATGCAGCCATAATCGTTCCAATGCCCAGACCTTCCAAATGTCCGAGAAAAATTCCAGTCATTCCGGCTGTCACAGCCAAACAAATAACATCAAAGGATATTTTGATTTTAGGATATCCTACTCCACTGATGAAAGTCAGCTCACGCGGAAACAGATCAGTAGGTATAATGGGCAGTCTGCAGCGATTGGAAAGTGCAATGCCAAAACTGATTAAAAGATAACTGATGATAAAGTAAAACACCTTCCATGAAAAAGTATGCGGAAGAACATCAATCCAAATCTCATGAATATCCAGCAGTTCTGCAAATACAAACCCTACTACAAAGCTGAACAAATACTGCGGCAGGAAGCGCTTCCTTAAAATCATTAAACTCAAAACCAAGAATCCTTGAAAAATGTAAGTCCATGTCCCCAGGGACAACTGGGAAAACACTTGAGAAAAAGCAAAAGGGACACTGGATATTGCAGATATTCCTGCCCCTGAATAAAGCATCAAAACAACACCAAAACTATTGATTATAGCAGCTGCTGTAAGTGCCAGTTCCCCCCTGCAGATGCTTGGTTCCGGGTCAGCCGATTTCTTGTCCATGTAACACTTCCTCCTATATGTTGATGTAACAGTCTTCACAGCTTAGTTTAATGACAATTTATCTATTTATCAAATGAATAATTTTAATGAAATTATAGATACTGTCTATTAAATGTAGTATAGTGGTTTTATAGTAAGGAAGGAGGCGGTTGTTTGAATCTATTCTATTTGCGTTATTTTGTTACATTAGCTCATGTACAGCACTATACAAAAGCTGCTGAACAGCTTTGCATTGCGCAGCCGAGCTTGAGCCATGCCATAAAACAGATGGAAAAGGAGCTTGGCGTACCACTTTTTGAAAAAAACGGCCGGAATACAACCCTGACTCGTTTTGGCGAAGAATTCCTGGTTTGTGCAGAACACACCTTGTCCACACTTAACACGGGAATTGAATCTATTAAACGCAGTGCTCATGGGGAAGGATTAATTCGATTAGGACTGTTACGGCCGCTAGGTGTAGAGTTTGTCCCTCGTCTTGCCGCAGATTTTTTGAAGGAAAATCCTGATTTGGACATTCGTTTTACTTTTCACACAGGGGTCACACAAACCCTATTGGATGGTATGGCTGCCGGAAAATTTGACTTAGTCTTTTGCTCTCAGCCACCTGAAAAATTGAATTTCACTGCAGTAACTGTGCAAAAGCAGAATCTGGTTTTGATTGTACCAAAGAACCATCCTCTCTCCTTTCACCGGACTGTTGATTTGGCAGAAACAATTCCTTATCCGCAGGTTTTTTTTGAAAAAAGTTCTGGTATCCGATCTACTGTGGATAAAATGTTTGCAGAAATAGAGACAAAGCCTCAAATCGCCTATGAAACAGAGGAGGATCAAGTGGTTGCCGGATTGGTGGCTCAAGGATTTGGAATTGCAGTTGTCCCTTACATGGACTTGCTCTTAAAGCTGGACCTGAAAATTTTACAAATCGCCTCTCCTGCCTGCATTCGGGAGGTTTTTATGGTGAACGATGATAGCCTGTTTATGCCTCCTGCTGTACGCCATTTCCGTCAGTTTGTTTTAGATTGTGAGGTGCCTTTATTTTTAAGTCAGTGATTATGCCAACAATCAAATCAAGTGCAGAGCTCAGAAACAACTATAATGAGATTTCAAAATTCTGCCACACTTACCCCGAGCCCATATTTATTACTAAAAACGGAAAAGGCGACTTTGCCGAAGGTAATACCCGTCCATTCTCCGAAGCACTCTCTTCCATAAGGAGTAAGCGCAACCGATGAGCTATCGCATACACATTACATCAGCTGCCGAGCGAGATCTAAATCGTGCAGCTGACCACATCGAATTTGTATTAAAGAATCCCACAGCAGCTGACGACTTGCTTAATGAAGCTATGATAACATCAAGATTATAATATTCTGTCATATGTGTCTGCGTTTTTCCCTCTATTGCTCCGTGCATAGTGGTAGTCGCAAATTTTGCGACTACCACTTGACCTTCTAGTTCTTCACGTCTGGCATTCGCTATATGTTTTCCTATTGTTTTGATATCTCTATCAAATAGCTCTGCCATTTGTGCACGGTTAAGCCATACCGTTTCCTCTTCCGGCGTTACAGGAACTTCAAGCTTGATTCCGCTATCTTCAAATAATACAATCTCCTTTTCCATTATCCATCCTCCACCTTATTCTCTCTGACAATAGGAGCGTTTCGCTATTTCCTGCGGCACAGCCGCGCACTGTTTCTATTCCTGCGATAGCCAGTCAACAATATCACAAATCTCAATTCCTTCGTAACTGTATTTAGGGTGCCGTGTCCGTGCAATAATTTTCTTGGGATAAGCATCACGGATTTGCAGTAATGGCTGGCATTCCCTTTCAAGGGTTTTGGAATCCGAAATATTATCACTGACCTGAATATATATTTTCTCATCTCCCTTTTGTGCTACAAAGTCAATTTCCTTTTGGTACAGTTTCCCAACATATACCGCATACTCCCGACGAAGCAGTTCCATGCAGACCATATTCTCGTATACTCTTCCGTAATCCATGTTCCTGCTTCCCAGAACCGCATACCGGATGCCTATATCACACAGATAAAATTTTTCAGAACTTTCAAGGTGTTTTTTCCCGCGAATATCATAGCGTTTTATATCATAAAAGACAAAAGCATTACACAAATACTTAATATATCTACCGACAGTTACATGGTTGGTAGTTGTCCTATTTGCCGTCAGAAGCTGGCTAACTTTGTTTGGAGAAGTCAGATTGCTGATGTTGTCCATAAGAAACTCGCTCAACCGCTGCAAAACCAGAGTATCCGTCAAAGAATATTTCTGTACAAGATCTCTTGTAACGATTGTTTCATAGACCTCTTTAATATAGCGGATTCTGTCTGCTTCTGTTTTATAAGCATAAGAGCCTGCCAGTCCTCCCTTTATCGTATATTCATCAAATAATTTCTCTTTGTCATCAATCTCATTATAATACTGACAATATTCTCGGAAACTAAAGGGAAACACATGGATTCCAATATAACGCCCGGTAAATAAAGTTGCCAAATCTACACTCAGCAAAAAAGCATTGGAACCTGTAATATAAATATCATATTTTCTTTTCGAATAGAGACTGTTGATTGCCAGTTCAAAATTGGGGCACATCTGAACCTCGTCCACAAAAACATAGTTTGTTTTTTCCACCTGATAATGCTCTTCCACATATGTGTGAAGTGCGTGGTATTCTTTGAGTCCTTCATATTCTATATTCATAAAATCAACAAAGATAATATTGATATTTTCAAAATGGCTCTTCAGATACGAAATATATGCTCGCATCAATTCTGACTTTCCTGCCCGACTGTGCCCTCCCAGTTTCGAAAAATTAATATTTTTACGTTTTTGAAACTCCTTCTTGGAATCTATTATACTATAGTATACACAAGCAGGCAATTTCAAAACGCCTGCGCCAATAAGAACATTCAAGAGGCCGAGAATGACTCCCGTTAAAGTAACCATTCCGAATTTTTTAACTTTTGTTAAGTACAGCATGAACGGGATTCCGCGCAAAATCGGGCAGACCAGTCCAAGCAATGCAATCTTGTGATATGGCATCCCTCCTAACTTAAAACAGCCGACTGGATTTTTCCAATCAGCTACGTGGCATAGCTTTTCTTATTTTACAATCGTATAGTTCGTGTTTCTTGCTTTTCCATTCTGCTTTAACAGATTACCTTTTACCATTCTTCTAATAACTCTGGAAGCGGTAGATGTACTCACTTCGAGCAATGCAATGACATCATTTCTTGTAATGGCGCCATGAGACTGTGCATATTCTAATATCTTTTCTTCCTCGTCACTTAGGATTTTTTTGTGTTGGCATCCGTATTTGCAGCGGTCTCTGTTTTAGGAACAGAAGAATATCCCTGTCTGACACACACGCCCTCTGGGCGCATCCCTTTCTTGGCAAGATAATAAGGGCGGTCCGTTCCGCGCTGAATGTCTACAACAACAATTTCTTTCAGCTTATAGCAAATCGTATCAATCGCGTCAATTATGTTGACACGATTGTAATTCGATTGTGACACAATACTCTCACCATAAACACCAACATAGAAGAATATTCATACCTATTTGCCTTTAAATCCGCCTTTTTATTAGTAGTATAGATAGATTGAT
>CAUEYG010000121.1 GCA_959021945.1 uncultured Eubacteriales bacterium
TATGAAGTATATTACGATGAAAGGGGAGTTTCAATTTTGAACAGTAATATGGAACCTTATATTGGTATGCCTATAGATTTGGATAATTGTGACTGTGATGATATGATCGGTGATTTCCCAGGCCAGAACCCTCAGGATCCTCCATGCATGTCAGGGCGTGATTTTGAGAATTGGCCGATTGCTATGGCATATGTTCCCATGCAACAGTGGGAAGAAACTTATGACCCAGCTCAGGCTTTACAGGCAGGAACCATTTTTCCTAGCCTGGATCTTCCGTTCTTAGGAGGTATGAGACGATGAGTGAGAGAACAGAAATGCTGAAAAAGATTCAGCAATTGAATTTTGTTATGATTGATGTGGGTCTTTATTTAAATAACCAGCCTGACAGTCCAGCTGCTCTGGCGTTATTTCAAAAATACCAGGCTCTGTACCGGCAGGCGAAAATGGAGTTTGAAGATACCTACGGACCTCTGTGCTATGATGGTATCAATGTGGAACGAGATGGCTGGTCCTGGCTGCAGAAACCATGGCCATGGGAAGTGGAGGATTAAGTTATGTGGACGTATGAAAAGAAACTTGAATATCCAGTGAATATAAAAAATCCAAATCCGGCTTTGGCAAAGTTTATTATCAGTCAGGTCGGAGGGCCGGACGGTGAGTTAGGTGCTTCTCAGCGTTATTTGTCCCAGCGCTATTCTATGCCTTTTGATGAGGCTATTGCTACATTGACGGATGTGGGAACCGAGGAACTAGCCCATCTGGAAATGGTAAGCGCCATTATTCACCAGCTGACACGGAACATGACAATCGAGCAGATTAAAGAAGCTGGTTTTGAAACTTACTTTGTGGATCATACAGCAGGCGTATATCCACAGGCTGCGGCAGGATTCCCATTTAATGCTACCTGCTTTGCATCCAAAGGTGATGCAATTACAGATTTAGTTGAGGATATGGCAGCAGAACAAAAAGCCCGCACCACCTATGATAATATTCTCCGTCTGGTAGATGATCCTGATGTCATTGATCCGATCCGATACCTAAGGGCTAGAGAAGTAGCGCATTTTCAGCGTTTCGGTGAATCGCTGCGAATTGTCCAGGATAATTTGGATTGCAAGAATTTTTATGCCATTAATCCGGAATTTGACAGATAATCTTTATCATATAAAAAAACAGAGAAAAACGAATGTGCAGATAGATTTTGCACATTCGTTTTTGCATGTGACATCATGCTTTTAATGGAGCCCTGCCTTGACATAAAAAGACCCTTATGTTAAAATACCAAACCTTTTGCGAAAAAGAAAATGATTGCAGAAAATTACATAGGGAGGATTTTATGAAACGAATATTATGGGCAATTTTAGTGATGGCGATAAGTACAAATTTACCAGCCCCACTGTTCCCTGTTTATCAGCAAAACTATGGGCTTACCCCATTGGGCATTACAACACTCTTTGCCCTTTATGCGGCTTGTTTGCTGCCAATGCTACTAATTTCCGGCTCCATAACAGATAGAAAAGGAAAAAAAGCAGTTGTGCTGATGGGAATTTTTTTCGCCTGTTTGTCAGCTTTATGTTTTGCTATAGCAAAGGGTGCAGCCATGCTTTATCTTGCGCGGATGTTGGAAGGATTTGGAATAGGGCTTTTCATGGGAACAAGTAATGCGCTCCTTGTAGAAAATACGAAAGAACATGTACAAAGCGCCTTAGGGTATGCCAGTATGTTTAATATGTTTGGTTTTGGGTTTGGACCATTGTTATGCGGTATTATAGCTGAATACAGCAGTGCTGCTCCTTATCGTTTACCATATCTTTTACTTTTGGCAGGGCTTTTAGCAGCCATTGTACTGGTCTTTACTATTAGGGAAGGAACCAATGAGACGGCCGGCCCTCTGAAAATCAAAATAGGCCTTGGGGTTCCAAAAGAAAATCGCAAAATTTTTTGGAAGTTAATTGCACCTGCAGCATTTCTCATGTTGGCCCTTAATGGAGTTGTCATTTCCCTGATACCCACTTATGTAAAAACCTTATTTCACACAACAAATTTATCTTATTCCGGAGGTTTGCTTTTTGTTATGCTGTTTGGTTCTGGAATCGCACAGCTGATCCGCAAACCGAGAAAATTGGAAACCAGAGTCAAATGGGGAATTATCCTTTTGGCTGCAGGGACATGGGGGATGATAAGTGCATCTATGGCTGCAAATATTGGGATATTATTTTTTAGTATGGCAATACAAGCGCTGGGTACTGGCTGGACGTTTCAGAGTGCTTTGCGGCTGACCGGAGAAATCAGTGCTCCGGAAAACCGAAGCCGTATTATCTCTACTTTTTATATTTGCGCTTACAGTGGTATGGCTTTTCCAACAATCGGAATTGGATTACTTTCAACGTTGTGGTCTTTATCAGCAGCTCTATTGCTCTTTGGGATATTGCTCACAATAGCTGGAGCATTTGTTGTGATCGGATCGGTTAAGTTATGAAAACTCCATACATGGATCCGGTGGGTACTCTTGCTGCATTAACTTTCGATACTGGCCCGGGAGCAGACCGGTATTTCTGCGAAAAAGCTCCGCCAACCTGCTGGCGTTGGAATATCCGACGGTCTTTGCAATTTGGCCAATTGTCAAATGTGTAGTTATTAACAAATACTTGGCTTGTTTTATGCGGCATTGCTGGATATATTCTGTGATAGTGCAGTGGTTTACCTGGCGAAAAACAGATTTTAATTTTGTCGTACCCATACAAGCGATTTCTGCCAAATGTTTTAATGAATGTTCAGAGGCATAATTTTCACTGATATAAGAACTGACTGTTTGAATATGACTGATATCGCAGGAAGAAAGTTTGGGAACTTGTTCCAAATCCTTTTTTGATTTTTTCAGGCGTTCCACGGTTAAAGAGATGGCCTCTGCTACCTTACCCTCATAAAATAATCTGGCAGAAAGTCCTTCTCCTCTGTAATTCTTGACTTGGGTCAATAGATGGGACATTTCAGGAAAATCTTCTGTTTGTCCTACCATACGAAAGGCTTCAAGGAGATTCGTGTCTTCTTTGGGGTATTGATGCTTTAAGTAATCTTCATAATAAGAGGGCATGATCTCAATACCGATGGAATAAATACGGATATTTTTGTGAATTAGTACTTGATAAGGTTCATATCCCCCAATAAAACTTTTAATACAACCTGAGGAAAGCCGGTGATAGGGTGATAGCTCTTCTCCAGAGATAGAATCATACTTTGTAATGCTGAGACATTTGGGGAAGATAAATTTTAACAGGTAATCCTTATGAAAAGAGAAATTGTGAATTTTAATATCAAATAAGTCCTTTTGTCCGTAAACCCAGTAGGTCCCATGGCCAATTTCAGGTGACAAACGCCAGCACATACCCATTTTTCCATACTCGTTATTTTCATATTCAGCAATAAACCCATGAGCTTTTAAAAGCGGATCATAAAAATCTGAAATAATATCATGCGTCTGTTTCAAAATAAATTCCTCCTTGCTCTGATTAGACGAACATTTACCTCAATAAGACGAAGCTTGTGAAAAAAGGTTGTCAAATATCCTGTTAAGGTGTAACGTAGATTCGGTTAGATAAACCTAACCGAATCTTATCATAAGAGGTCACTCGCGTCAAGTGAGACTGGCTGGTAAAACCAGGAGGAGGTATAATGGATAACACAAATAAACTATCGATTAAAGATTTGGTGACAACTGGTATTTTTACAGCAATTTTCTTTATTTTCACCATGGTTGGAGGTGGATTTTTCGCAGTAAATCCTGTCTTAACCTTTTATATGCCAATGGGAAGCGGGCTTTTATGCGGCCCAGTGTACCTTTTGCTTTTGGCCAAAGTGCAGAAACGGTGGAGTATTACGGTTTTGGGAATTGTTATGGGCGTGATCTGGTTTGCAACAGGAATGCACTGGGCATTCTCTCTGGGATATGTATTAATGGGATTCCTGGCTGATTTGACAGCAGCAATAGGCAAATACAAAAATAAAATAATAAACATACTCTCTTATATGCTGATGTCATTAGGAGGAACCTTTACTTATGTCATGTTTTTTATAGATCCTCAGGGATGGGCCGGAACGATGCTGAAAAAGGGCACAGAACAGTCTTATATTGATACCATGAGGAATTCAGCGCCAACATGGCTTTTAGCTGTAATTATTTTGGGAACTCTGGCTGTGGCAGCTTTCAGTGGATGGATAGGAAGCAAAATGCTGAAAAAACAATTTGAAAAGGCGGGAATTACAGCATGAAAATAGCATTTGACCCGCGTGCCAAAGTATTTCTTTTGATCTTTTGCATCCTGTCTGCCATGATGGCGCCGTCTATGACTTATGAATTAGGGCTTGTGGCAGGGATTGGGGGCTTTGGAATTCTTTGCGGCAAGTATAAGCTGATAATGAAAGGGATGCTTTTTTATGGAGCGATGTATCTTGCTACCAAAGCAGTGATGGCAATGTCCGCAGGTACGATTCAGACTATGCTAATCGCCTTCCTGGGGTTGTTTCATAAAGTCTATCCTTGCGGGATGCTGTCTGGCATTTTAATTTCTACGACAAAAGTCAATATATTTTTATCAGCGATGAATCGCATGAAGGTTCCCAAAAGTTTTGTAATCCCTATAGCAGTCATGCTCCGTTATCTTCCTACCATTAAAGAAGACTGGCATTTTATTAAAGATGCTATGAAAATGCGTGATGTATCCCCGTCCATAAAAGGATTTGCGACTCATCCGTCCATGACTGTAGAATGTATTTATGTTCCATTGATGATGGCCGCTTCCAAAGCGGCGGACGAACTTTCGATTGCCGCTGTTGCCAGAGGGATAGAAAATCCAAAACCTCGCACTTGTCTGACCCAGATTCAGTTTCACGCTGCTGACCTGATTGCCGGGAGTTGTTTTTGCATATATTTTTTAATCGGACAATTATATGGGGAGGTTTTTCTATGATTCAATTAAGGGATGTTTCCTTTTGTTACGACAGACAGCAAGAAAATGGGTTAAAGTCCATTAATCTTAATCTTTCACAAGGGGAATGTATTGTGCTTTGTGGAAGGAGCGGATGTGGAAAAACTACAGTGACACGCCTGATCAATGGGTTGATTCCTCGCTTTTATCCTGGAAAGATGCAGGGACAAGTTCTGATAAAAGGGAAAAATATAAAAGAAATCCCTATGTACAAGCTGGCAGAAATAACAGGTTCTGTTTTTCAAAATCCCAGAACGCAGTTTTTTAATGTAGATACAGATTCGGAAATTGCTTTTGGAGTTGAAAATGAGGCGCTTCCCCACAAGCAGCTGCAAGTTCGTGTACAGAAAACCATCAAAGAGTTAAATCTGTGTAATCTAAGCGGTCGCAGTATCTTTGCACTTTCAGGAGGGGAAAAACAACAAATTGCTTTTGCTTCTGTTTATGCCATGGAACCGGATCTTTATATTTTAGATGAACCTTCGTCCAATCTGGATGCGGCGGCTATTCAGAAATTAAAAGAACATTTGAATGTAATTCGCAGGCAAGGAAAAACCATCGTAATAGCGGAGCATCGTCTTTATTGGCTTTTAGAATTGGCCGACCGATTTGTGTACTTGGATAAGGGAGAAATCAAGGGAATCTATACACCCAGTCAGTTAAAAAAATTGTCGCAGCAAGGCAGGAACTTATTAGGGCTCCGCAGTGCAGATTTATCTTCAATACGGCCTGTGCTGCAAAATCATCTTGCTGCTGAACCGATTTTAGAATTAAAGGAGTTCTCTCTTTTTCACAACAAACAAAAGATCTTGGAAGGGGTAAATCTGTCAGCAGCGCCGGGAGATATTATCGCTGTAGTGGGGCCCAATGGGGCGGGAAAAACCACGTTGACCAGGGCGCTATGAGGTCT